>CAZONP010000100.1:0-8497 GCA_964581155.1 uncultured Candidimonas sp.
AATTCATTGGTTCAGGAGCCTCTATGTCCACACCGGAAGAAGTAGTCAAGTTAATAGCAGATCGTGAAGTCGCTTTCGTGGATTTTCGGTTCACCGATACGCTGGGCAAAGAACACCATTTGACGGTTCCTGCTCACGCGGTGGACGAGGAAAGAATGGAGACGGGCGTTGCATTCGACGGCTCTTCAATCGCCGGATGGAAAGGTATTGAAGCGTCCGACATGGTGTTGATCCCGGATGCGGGCAGTGCACACCTGGATCCTTTCCGCGAAGAGACAACGCTGATCCTCACGTGCGACGTCGTGGAGCCTTCCGATCTTAAGGGATATGACCGTGATCCCCGCTCCCTGGCCAAGCGCGCCGAAGCTTACCTCAAGTCCAGCGGCTTGGGCGACACGGCTTATTTCGGTCCGGAGCCGGAGTTTTTTGTCTTTGACGGGATCACCTGGAACGACGACATGTCGGGCAGTTTCGTCAAAATCAAATCCGAGGAAGCGCCATGGTCGCGCAGCATGGACATGGACGGCGGCAACCAGGGGCACCGGCCCCGCGTCAAGGGCGGTTATGTTCCCGTCCCCCCCGTTGACAGTTTTCACGATATGCGCTCGGAAATGTGTTTGTTGCTGGAGCAGCAAGGTGTGCCCGTTGAAGTGCACCACCATGAAGTCGCGGGTGCCGGTCAATTGGAAATCGGGACGAAGTTCAGTACGCTGGTACAGCGCGCGGACTGGAATCAGATAATGAAATACACCATACACAACGTGGCGCACGTCTATGGCAAAACTGCAACCTTCATGCCCAAGCCCATCGTTGGCGATAACGGGTCTGGCATGCACGTGCATCAGTCGGTCTGGAAAGACGGGCAAAACCTGTTCGCAGGCAATGGTTACGCCGGGCTGTCGGAATTTGCCTTGTATTACATTGGCGGCATTATTCGCCATGCCAAGGCCTTGAACGCGATTACAAATCCGGGTACCAACTCATACAAACGCCTGGTGCCTCATTACGAAGCGCCGGTCAAACTGGCGTATTCGGCACGCAATCGTTCCGCATCGATCCGCATCCCCTACGTGGGCAGCCCCAAAGGTCGACGAGTCGAGGCACGCTTCCCCGATCCACTAGCCAATCCCTACCTGGCGTTTTCGGCGCTGCTTATGGCCGGCCTGGACGGCGTCCAGAACAAGATACATCCCGGCGACCCGGCCGACAAAAACCTGTACGACTTGCCGCCCGAAGAAGATGCGAAAATTCCAACGGTATGCGCGTCGCTTGATGAGGCCATTGAAGCCTTGGACCAGGACCGCGAGTTCCTGACGCGCGGCGGGGTGTTCAGCAACGAAATGCTGGATGCCTACATCGAGCTTAAGCAGGCCGAGATCAATCGCCTGCGCATGACGCCGCATCCGGTCGAGTTCGATATGTATTACAGCCTCTAAGACCGCGCCGGGCACGCCTGTGGGCGCGTCCCGGCCGTTTAATGGCGTCGTTGGGGGCAAGCATGGACGTGGCCAGTTACGACTTATTATCGACGGCGGTCCTGCTTGTTGACGCCGACGGACGAATAGAACACGCCAACACGGCCGCTGAAGAGCTATTCGCTCTATCGCGTAAGCAATTAATGGGCAAGTCGGTGTACCCGCTCTTTGGCGATGACGCCGCTTTGCAAGACCGATTTCCGCAAGCCATTGCGGGGCTGTTCGGCACGTTGCGTCAGGATCTCGTCGTGGACCGGCGGGGCAGCGCAATGCCCGTCAGTCTGGCGGTGGTTCCCCTGCAAAAACAGCCGTGGGCCGCCTTGCTTGAAGTACGTATGACGGAGCACCACACGTTACTGGATCGTCATCAACAGCTAAGCAAAGAGTTGGCGGCGCAGCGGGAATCCCTGCGCAATCTGGCCCACGAGATCAAGAATCCGCTGGGCGGTATACGCGGCGCCGCCCAGCTGCTCGAGTCGGAACTGCCTTCGGAAGGACTGCACGAATATACCCACGTCATCATTGCAGAGGCGGATCGTCTGGGTGGCCTGGTGGATCGATTGATCGCGCCGCGTGGGGAAACGCTGAACAAAACGCTTTTCAATATTCACGAAATCTGCGAGCGGGTATACACCCTGGTCAGCTCAGAGTTTACCCAGATCCAAATGACGCGCGACTACGACGCGTCCGTACCGGAGTTTCGGGCCGATTTTGCCCGTTTATTGCAGGCGTTGCTGAATATTACCCGTAACGCGGCGCAATCGCTTACCGAGAATCCCGCCACACAGGCGCCGCACTTGACCATACGCACGCGTATCGGCCGGCAGTTGCTGTTGGCCACTCGTCAAGCCAAGCTTGCCGTTGTGATTTCCGTGATCGACAACGGTGCCGGTATTCCCGTTTCCCTGCATGACAAGGTTTTCCACCCCCTCGTCACCGGGCGTGCTGCCGGCACTGGGCTGGGGCTAAGTCTGGCTCAGGAGTTTGTGCAGCAGCACGGCGGGATAATCGAATTCGACAGCCACTACGGACACACGGAATTCCGCCTGATCGTGCCAATGGAGCCACAACTATGAAAGCGGTATGGATAGTCGACGATGACCAAAGCATACGCTGGGTGCTGGAAAAGGCGTTGGCGCGTGCCGGCGTTGCCGCACATAGCTACGCCTCGGCAGCCGAGGTGTTGGAGGCCTTCAAGGATGGAAAGCCTTCTGTGTTGGTGACGGATGTGCGCATGCCGGGGCAGGATGGCTTGAGCCTGCTGCACAAAATCAAACAGGAACATCCGGACTTGCCGGTGATCGTCATGACGGCGTTCACTGACTTGAACAGCACAGTCGCCGCATTCCAGAAGGGCGCTTTCGACTACCTGCCCAAGCCGTTTGACATCAATGTCGCCGTGGCCTTGATACAGCGCGCGGCACGCCCCGCAGCCGCCGAAGAGACGGTGGGCGACGGGCTGGCGTCAAAAGAGGCGCCTGACGGGATTCTGCTTCAGTCTTCCGCGCCCGCCATGCAGGAAGTCTTTCGTGCGATAGGCCGTCTTGCCGCTTCGCGGGTCACGGTATTGATCACCGGCGAATCAGGCACCGGAAAGGAACTTATCGCTCATGCGCTGCATACGCATAGTGACCGCGCGCAAGGACCGTTCGTCGCGGTAAATGCCGCAGCGATACCAAAGGATTTGCTTGAGGCCGAATTATTTGGCCATGAACGCGGCGCGTTTACAGGGGCGACGCAACAACGTACAGGACGCTTTGAGGAAGCGCGCAATGGTACGCTGTTTCTTGACGAAATCGGAGATATGCCATTTGAACTCCAAACGCGCTTGCTCCGTGTGCTTGCTGAAGGCAGCTTTTATCGGGTAGGCGGTTCACAGGCTATCAAGGCCGATGTCCGCATCGTGGCAGCCACGCATCAGCCGCTGGAGCAACGGGTAGCGGAAGGGCGGTTTCGCGAGGATTTATTCCATCGGCTCAATGTCATTCGACTTCGTTTGCCGGCCCTGCGCGAACGCAAGGAAGACATACCCGATCTAGTTCAATTATTCATGCAGAACAGCGCGCGCGCGCTGGGCGTTCCTGCCAGGCAATTGACGCCGCCCGCCATGCTTCGCATGTTGGCCTTCGATTACCCCGGTAATATTCGACAGCTAGAAAATTTTTGCCAATGGCTCACCGTGATGTCTTCGAGCACGCTCATCGAGGTAAAGGATTTGCCTCCCGAGGTACTCGATACCGCCAAGCGGACCGCAGCGCTTGCCGATGACGCGTCATCGGCACAAACGCAGACCGCATTGTCATGGATGCCTTTGCTTGAGCGCGATGTCATCGCGCGGCTCGAGCGTAACGAGCCGGCCATTACCGCCACGATCATACGCGACGTCGAGCGCACCCTCATAGAAACTGCCTTGAGGTATAGTCGCGGCCGACGTATGGAAGCCGCTCAGCGTCTTGGTATCGGGCGCAATACGCTAACGCGCAAGTGCGGGGAGCTGGGCATGAACGCCGCTGTGGAGGAGGCGCCGGAATAGCGCGCGCGGGTACGCCAGTTGCTTGCCGAATTGCCCAAGCAACAGAAAAAGGATATGTCATGCGTTCCCCGACTTTCCAGCCCCGTGCACTTCAGCATTCGATCGTTTTGTCCGCCGCTATGGTTCTGGCGGGCGCCGGGCCTGCGTACGGTCAGCCTGTAAGCGTTCCGGCAACCAGTGACAGCAGCAGTATTTTTTCCATCAACACGCAAGGGCACGGCTTTGGACTGCGTTACGGCCATCACGGCGCGTACCGCCGGTACGAAGCAGTCTACGAGACACCTTCGTGGTGGAGTTATAACTCCGGAGGCGAGTGGGGCAGGCTTGACGCCAATGTGGAGGTGGGGCTGGCATACTGGGAAGCCGAGGAGCAACGGCACCCAAGCTCCTTGTGGCAGCTTAGCGCAACGCCCATGCTGCGGTGGTGGCCAAGCGACTTCTTTTTTACTGAAATCGGGGTAGGTGCGACTGTAGTGAGCCGCACGCGATTCGCGGGCCGCCGGCTCGGCCAGGCCTTTCAGTTTGGTAGCCATATAGGCTTGGGGACCGTCATTGGCGACGCGCACCGCATTGGCATACGCGCATCACACTACTCCAATGCGGGCCTCGGTGACAGAAACCAAGGCCTGGATGTGCTTGGAGTGACCTATACCTATCGCTTCTGATTCGCGGCCCGGAGAAGGTCAACTGGCCTCGCCGCGCAGATAGGCTTGTGCGCGTTGTGCCATAAGCGCTTCGCGCTTGACGAAATCGGCCACGAAATTGCTGGCCGGACTGTGATGCAGTCCGTAGGGCGTATCCCACTGCGCAATCACGCCGTTCTGCATGACGCCGATTCGATCGGCAATGGCAAAGGCCTCGGCCTGGTTATGCGTAACCAGAATGGCGGTATGGCCGGTTTTTTTCAGAATGTCGCGCACTTCGAACGCAAGGCGCTCGCGGGTGTCCACGTCCAGATTCGAGAACGGCTCGTCGAGCAAGAGCAGTTCCGGCTCGGATGCCAGCGCCCGGGCAAGGGCAACACGCTGCTGCTGCCCGCCGGACAATTCATGGGGATAGCGATGGCCTGATGTTTCCAGGCCCGCGAGCGACAGGAGTTCATTTACCCGGTGCTTGCGCCGGTGCTTGTCCCAACGCCTAAGGCCAAAGCCAATATTTTTTTCCACGTCGAGATGTGGAAACAAGGCGTAGTCCTGGAACATCATGCCCACGTGCCTGTCTTCCGGCGATACCTGCTGATCCACTGACGACAATACAATGCCACCCAGGGTTATATACCCGGCCCGCAAGGGTTCGAATCCCGCAATCGCACGCAATACCGTCGTTTTGCCGCAGCCGGAAGCGCCCAGCAGGCATCCAATATGGCCTTTGTCGAGCGAAAGCGATAAGTCATTGACGACGGGTATCACGCCGTCCGCCGTTTCATAGGCGACGGTGATCCGGTGGAGCTTTAAGAATTCTGACATGCTTTACGCAGCTTTAAATTGAGTACGCGCCAGCAGGATTACAGGCAATAGGCCGGCCAGAACAATGGCCAACGCGGCGACGGCGCCTTCTTCGTATGTACCTCGCGCGGCTTCCGCATAAAGCCAGGTCGCCAGGGTATCGAAGTTGACGGGGCGTAGCAGCAACGTGGCGGGAAGCTCTTTCATCGTGTCGACGAACACCAATAAGGCCGCAGCGCCCAATGCGGGTCGCAACAAAGGCAAATGCACACGCTTGAGCGTGCCCGTTGGTGTTTCGCCCAATAGTCGCGCAGCCTGTTCCAGCGAAGGCGGAATGCGCGCCAGGCCGGCCTCGATGCCGCCGATCGAAATGGCCAGGAAGCGAATGACATAGGCGCCCACGAGGGCCGTTGTCGTGCCCATGAACAATAAGCCGGGATCAGGGTTGCCCAGCAGTTGCCAGATCCAGGACGCCAATCCGTCGAGCAGCATGATCGGTGTAAGCATGCCTATGGCCAGCACCGTGCCGGGTATGGCGTAGCCTGACGTGGCAATGCGTGCGCATAGTTTGGATAGCGTGAACGGTGAGCCGTGCCTGATGCTACGGGCTGCCCAGGCGACCAATAACCCCCCAGCTAACGTGACGCCGGTGGCCAGCAAGGCGACCTTGACCGTGTTGTAGCCGCTACGTATCAGTTGATCCGATACGGCGCCGACGGTACCCAGATGCGAGAACGTTTCGTTCAGCAGATACAAGGCGGGCGCCACAAATCCGATCAGTATGGGTGCCCATCCGAGCACGAAGGCGAAAGCCGCGGCGCCGCCTTTGAGCGTGCGCGGTTGTATCGGCCTGGCCCGTTGAGTGCTGGCATAGCGTTGCCGGCGCCGGCCGTGTCGTTCGATAAGTACCAGAATGGCCACAATAGCCAGCATGGCCAACGCAATTTGTGCGGCACCGGCCAGGTCGGAACGTGTCACCCACGTGGTATAGACAGAGACGGTGAGTGTCTGCACGCCTAGAAATTCCGACGCGCCGATGTCGTTTAGTGTTTCGAGCAACGCCAGGCTTACGCCAACCGCGATGGCCGGACGCGCCATGGGCAGTGCCACGCGAAAGAAGGCGCTGCGCCCCGATTCCCCGAGAACGCGTGCCGCCTCGAGCAGACTGGCCGCCTGCGTCGCAAACATGACGCGCGTGCTCAGGTAAACGTAGGGGTACAGCACGAAGCCCAGCAGGAAAATGGCGCCAGGCAGCGAGCGCAGATCGGGTAGCCGAAACTGGCGTGGACTATCGTAGCCCAGCACATCCCGGACGAGCGTCTGCACGGGTCCGATCGGGTGCAGAATGTCCAGATAGGCAAACGCGACGATGTAGGTGGGCACGGCCAAGGGCAGCAGCAATGCCCATGAAAGAATACGGCGGGAAGGAAACTGAAAAGCGGTGATCAGCCACGCGCTGCCGACACCAAGACAAGTCACCAGGACGCCTACCCCCAGCAGCAGCATAACGGTATTGCGCAGGGCGACGGGCAATACGTATGAGACCAGATGAGACCAGTGTTCCACTGAGCCCTGCAACGCGAACCACATCAGAGTCATGACCGGTGCCATGACGCACACGGCGATCGCCAGTGCGCCTAGACGCCACGCCGGTCCCGATTCGCTGGATAGAAAACGACGCAGATGCAACAGCAGGGATTCCTGAAAAGATCGGCAAAACGCGGGCCCGCCGGCCCGCGTCTGACTGGAAAAGTCCAGATTTTTAGTTGTTGAATCCAACTTTATCCACCAGTTCGCTTGCCAGTTTGCGATGCTTGGCAATCTCGGTGAGAGGCAGTGGATCAACGACTAAAGGACCAAAGCTGGCTACGACCGGGTCGAGTGTGACACCCGCCTTGACGGGATATTCGTAGTTTGCATTGGCATATAAACTTTGCGCCTTGTCCGAAACCAGGTACTCGAGCAACTTTATAGCGTTCTCTTTATTAGGTGAGTGCTTGGCAACAGCGGCGCCGGAAATATTAACATGAGTGCCTCGGCTCTTTTCGTTTGCGAAGGTGGGCCGCACGACTTTGATCGAGTCGCCCCATTTACGCGCATCCGATCCCGGCTCGGAATTCTTCATGCGGCCGACATAATAGGCGTTGGCGATCCCAATTTCGCAGATGCCGCCCAGGATATCGCGTGCAACGTCGCGGTCTCCGCCGGCTGCCTTGCGTCCCAGGTTGTCCTTAACTCCTTGCAGCCATTTTTCGGTGGCTTCGGCGCCGTTATGGGCGATCATGGCGGCGATCATCGCGGTGTTGTAAGGATGCTGACCCGAACGGATGCATACCTTGCCCTTCCACTTGGGGTCGGCGAAGGCTTCGTACGTGATCTCTTTTATATCCAGGTCGTGTGCGACATAAGCCACGCGATCGCGCAGCGAAAGGGTGTACCACTGATTATCGGCGCCGCGCAGATTGGCCGGAATTGCGTCTTCCAGGACTTTGGACTGAATGGGCTGCGTTACACCAGCCTCGACCAGGTCCAGAAGGTTGCCGATATCGACGGTCATCAGTACATCGGCGGGCGACTTGTCGCCTTCAGCCTTGACGCGTTCGATGAGGCCGTCTTTCACAAATACCGTGTTCACCTTGATGCCGGTGTCCTTGACGAATTCATCGAGCAAGGGCTGGATTAGCTTGGGTTCACGAGTGGTATACAAGCTTACGTCCGCTGCAACGGCCGCCGCCGACATGGTGGATAGGGCGGTAAGACCGGCCAGGGCAAGTGACCGGAATAGCGGCCGCAGTGCGGGGGTAGAGCGCATTCAACTTCTCCTGATAGTAATAGAAATGATTCTCATGTAGATGTCGGAAAGATACCAGACTATCAGGGAATATTCAATGCGATTTGTCAATGCTGGGTGGTTTTTGTGTCACCGTGTCTAGTATCTAAACCGGCGCCGGTGACGGTGTCATTCGTGCCTGGTATCTGAACCGGCGCCGGTGACGGGGGCTGGGTGGACACAGACGGCTCGCGGTCAAGGCGTTGCCTTGACT
>CAZONP010000101.1:0-8346 GCA_964581155.1 uncultured Candidimonas sp.
AAACGGCTGGGTCAGGCCGAAGACGATGGCCCGGGCGCCGACAACTACACCCATGAAAAGCCGCCTCATTATTAACGTGAAGCACTGAGGCACTGAAGTACTGATGCGCACCCACTCTACGGCTTCATGGTCCGACCTCTTGCGAGGCCGCAACGGACTGCGGTCGCTGGCCCTGGCCGGCGGCGTCGCGCTGCACGCCGTCAACGTCTACATCGTCACCACCATCTTGCCTTCCGTCGTGCACGACATTGGAGGGCTGGAATTCTATGCGTGGAATACCACCTTGTTCGTGGTTGCCTCCATCCTGGGGTCGGCATTGTCGCCCAAGGCGCTGGGTGCCCTAGGCGCGCGCAACGGCTTTCTCTTCGCCATTATTGTGTTTTCCCTCGGTACGATCGCGTGCGCGCTGGCGCCCAGCATGCCGTGGTTGCTGCTTGGCCGTACCGCCCAGGGGGCAGGGGGCGGTCTGCTGTTGGGGCTGTCGTATTCGTCGGTGCGCATCGTCTTCGAAGAACGGCTGTGGTCGCGCGCCATGGTGTTGGTCTCCAGCATGTGGGGCGTGGCGACGCTGGCTGGGCCGGCCATTGGCGGCATATTCGCGCAGGGCGGCTACTGGCGATGGGCGTTCTGGTCGGTGTTGCCGATTGCCGCAGGTCTGGCCTGGCTGGTATATACGCAACTCAGTCCCAAGCTGCCAGCGGGTTCCAGGCGCGTCGAAGCGCCCCTGGGCAAGATTTCACTTCTGGCGGCCTCCGTGCTTATTGTGTCGCTTGCCAGCTTGTCTGCGTCGTTGGTGGTGAATGCTGTGGGAATAATGGCCGGCCTGTTCCTGACGGCGGTGGTGGCGTGGGCCGATAACCGATCGCGGGTTCGCCTGTTCCCCACAGGCTCGTACTCGCTACGCACACCACTGGGCAGCTTGTATGCGTGCATTTGCCTGCTCAGCATTGGGGTAACGACCGAGATCTATATCCCTTACTTCCTGCAGGTAATACACGGCAAGTCCCCACTGATTGCGGGCTATTGGACCGCATTGATGTCGGCCGGCTGGACGATGGGATCCTTTCTCAGTTCGGGGCGCTCGCTGGCTACGACCAACCGCCTGATCAAGGTGGGACCGGTGTTATCCGCAGTGTCATTGCTGTTGCTGGCGGCCCTTATGCCGCTATCGGATTGGAACGGGGGCGGCAATGGCGTGATTGCGGCGCTGCTGGGCGTTGGCATGGGTGTGGGGTTATGCTGGCCAAACCTGCTTACCCGTGTCTTTAAATCGGCGCCAGCGGGTCAGGAAAACATAGCGTCGTCCGCCATTACGACGTTGCAGCTATATGCGATGGCCATGGGCGCGAGTTTGGCGGGTATGGTCACCAACGCGGCGGGCTTCCTGGACCCGGGCGGCATCGTGGGTACCCAGCAGGCCGCGATTGCGCTGTTTGCCGTCTTTGCCTGCGCCCCGGGCCTGGCAGTGTTCATAAGCGGCGGCGCGCGCCGCGCAGGCAGCATCGGCGAAAAGCCCGCCTGATCAGCGAGCACCGCCATCTATTTCGGGAGGCGGAACAGTTCAGGATCAGGACCGATGCGGCCGGTTTCCCGGTCCAGGGTGGCAATTTCGGCCATGTCGGCCTCGTCCAGCATGAAGTCGAACACCTGGAGGTTTTGCTGGAGCCTGGCTGGGTTGACCGTTTTCGGGATAACCATATTGCCCAGCTGGATATGCCACCTGAGCATTACTTGCGCCATGGAGCGATTGTGTTTCTTGGCGAGCGCGGCCAGAACAGGCTCGTCCCACAGCTGGCCCTGACCCAGCGGGCTCCAGGCTTCGGTGATGATTTCCTGCTGGGCATGGAAGTCGCGCAATTCGGCTTGCTGGAAGCGGGGGTGCAATTCAATTTGGTTCACGACGGGCAGTACACCCGTCTCGTCAAGCAGCAGTTCCAGATGGCTGATATTGAAGTTGCAAACACCAATGGACTTGATGCAGCCCTCGTCGCGCAGCCGGATCATGCTTTCCCATGCCTCGATGAAGCGGCCGATTTTTGGCACAGGCCAGTGGATTAGATATAGATCGATGTAATCCAGACCCAGTTTTTCCAGACTTTCGTGGCAGGCGGCCAGGGTGCTGTCATGGCCGTGACTGTCGTTCCAGAGTTTAGTGGCAACGAAAATGTCTTCCCGTTTGATCGCGGACTGCGCGATGGCGCGTCCGACGCCCGCTTCGTTACCATAGACGGCGGCGGTATCAATGGACCGGTAACCGAGGTCCAGCGCCGTTGCGACAACCGAAGTGGCGGTATCATCATCCACTTGCCAAAGGCCCAGCCCTATTCGCGGCGCGCTACGGCCATCGTGAAACGATACAGTGTTGCGGGTGTCTGCCATAGTGGCCTCCGTGCCAAGTTGTCCTTTCCACATACCGAACGATTATACGATTCCGGTTTTACAGGAGAAATGAAATGAGTGTACATAGTCATGCGGCGCGAATCAGCGTGCCTGGGCTTATGGCCTATAAAGGCAAGCAAAAGATCGCTGCGCTAACGGCATACAGTACTCCGTTTGCCCGCTTGCTGGACGCTGCGCTGGACATGATACTCATCGGCGATTCCACCGCAATGGTGGGTTATGGGCTTCCCAACACGTTGTCGATCACGGTCGACCAGATGGCGGCTCATGCCGCAGCGGTAGTCCGTGCAACGAGCCATGCCTGCATCATCGTGGATATGCCGTTCGGAAGCTACCAGGAGTCGCCGCAACAGGCGTTCGTAAATGCGGCGCGCATGCTGTCGGCCAGCGGCGCGGACGGCGTCAAGCTGGAAGGCGGCGCTGTCATGGCGGATACGACGCGCTTTCTGGCGCAGCGCGGGGTGCCCGTATTGGCGCACGTAGGCCTTATGCCGCAATACGTGAACACCATGGGCGGATTCAAGGCGCAAGGCATGACGGATGAATCCGCCGAGCGCATCCTGCAGGATGCACTCGCGCACCAGCAGGCAGGCGCCTTTGGCGTTGTTCTGGAAGGGGTGGCGGAAGCTGTCGGCCGCAAGGTGACCGAAGCGTTGGCCATTCCCACCATAGGCATTGGCGCCTCGCCATTCTGCGACGGACAAGTCCTGGTCACTGAAGACATTCTGGGCCTGAGCGGAGCGCGCATACCAAAGTTCGCCCGTCAGTTTGCCGATGTGGCAAGTGTGATCCAGGCGGCAGTCGAAACCTATGCCAGTGATGTCCGTTCGGGTGTATTTCCGGCGGCCGAGCATTGTTTCGGGGTCAAGAAGCAGTAGCTCCCGCCACACGTCTTTCCAAGGTGGTTACATTTCCTGCATGGATGGTCATCGCAATATGTACAATATGCATCAAAATGCATGCGCATGTGATAACCCACCGTCTCGATCATCATGGAAATCCGCCAACTAGAAGCATTCGCCGCCGTGTGTTCCCACGGCAGCGTAACGGCGGCCGCCCGCGTGCTGCAGCGGTCCCAGTCCGTCGTGAGCCGGCAGATCCAGGACCTGGAAAGCGAATTGGAGTTCACTCTCTTTATCCGAACCCGGCCACAGGTAACCATCACCCATCAAGGCAGACAGTTTGCCGAGGAAGTTCGGAATGTCTTGTCGGGCTTGCAGCATCTCGACACGCGGATTAGCGAAATTTCACGTGGCCAGTCGCGTCCGCTGCGCATTGCAACAACCTACACCCTGGGGGCCACGCTGGTCGCCACTGTGCTCGGCCAAATGGAAAGGACCGCAGCGGCGTTCGAATACAAGATGCATATCGACATCATGGCTCCAGGAGCCGTCGTGCAGGCCGTTTCGGATGGCCAGGCCGATATCGGTGTCGCCACGTTACCTCTTGATCTGGGCCGCTGCAAACTGCATTGGTCAGGCCAGGCATCTTGCGTTCTCGCAATTCCGGCAGACCATAGGCTGGCCGACTCGGCGACGGTGAACCTCGACGCTCTCGGCGACACTACGGTGATAACCATGTCGAACCGATCAGGACTGCGCCACCGGCTGTCGACGGCCTTGCTTCAAAACATGAACAAGCCCAGGCGCCAAGTGGAAACCTCGTCCTACATGAACGCGTTGATGCTGGTGCGCGCCGGCGTAGGTGTGTCCCTGATGGATCCTTTCACGGCTAACGAAGTAAAGATCGACTCGGTCGCGTACAGGCCATTGGATCGTTACATGCCTTACCTGGTCGGGGTGATCTCGCATCCAGACCGCGGCTTGCATCAGGACGGTTTGGCGTTGGTCCAGGCAATGTGGGCACATGCCTCGGCGGCAATACCGGATTTCGTCCAAGGCGATGCCAGCGGTCTTCCGGTGGTTGGAGCGTCGCAGCTCAAAGCCGGCTAAGCATTTGCACGCCGGCATGGGCGCCAAATCGTTGGCATGCGGAGTTAAGGTGATTTAGCGCGAACTTCAGGAACAAGGACGGTTTTTGCTGCAGCTCTGCTTCCGCCTGCGCCAGGCGCAGATCTTTACGCAGCAGCCCCAGCGTGAAGGTGACATCGCCACCGCCTTCCATCATGCGCTGCAGATATGAGCTTAGCAGGACACCCGAAGCCGAACCTTGGTCCAGTGCCGAAGCAAGCAGGTCGAGATCGAAGTGGCTGCTGCGCGCAAGCGATATCCCTTCAGCCATACCCAGGAAGACGCCGGCGATGATGGTTTGATTTACCAGCTTCATCCGATACCCCGATCCCGCTTCGCCGCAGTACACGCTGCGCCGGCCCAAGTGGGATAGTATGGGTTCGCAGCGGTGCAGCACGTCGGCATCGCCGCCAATGAAATGGATTAGGCTGCCGTCGGTTGCTGCGGCAACGCCGCCGGTAACCGGCGCATCCAGAAAGGCAGCGTCGCGCGTGGCAAGGCGCTTGGCGACCACCGCCGATATTCGTGGCGCGGCGGTGGTCATATCGATGAAAACGGTATTGGGCTGCACGCCGGGCAACAAGCCGTCGTAGACGCCTTCCACATCGTGTGTGTCGCCCAGCATGGTGAAGACGGTGCCGCATCGCTGCGCAAGTTCGATCAAGTCCGTCGCCACGTGGGCGCCCAGTCTGCGCAAGTTTAGCGTTTGTTCCGGGTTTCTTGCCCAGACATGCAGGCGATAGCCGGCTTGCATTAGCCGTTGCGCCATGGGCAGGCCCATTTTTCCAAGCCCAACCCAACCGATGGTCTCTTGCATGGCGTCCTCCTTTGGCTGGACAATGTTGCAATTCTAAAGGATACGCAGTGAATTACATGACCCCAGAAATTGTGGCCGTTTCCGCAGCAATCGCCGTGCTGGCCGTTTTCGTCGCGATTATCGCTGTCGTCAAGAAAATGAGCATAGACCGCCAGCTTGTCCGCAGTGAATCCGGAGTCGTGCACTTGCGCGAACGACTTGACGAGGCCAAGGCAAGCATATTTGCCCACCAAACGGAGCGGGAAGCACTTGGCCGGCAAGTCGTTTGCCTGGAAAAGGAATTGATCGAGTTGAAGGCGGTACATTCCCAAAAACTCGCGAGCGCAAAGCTATTGAACGACACATTCGAACAATCACGGGTCCAGCTCAAGGCTGAATTTCAGAATCTAGCGAACCAGATTCTTGAAGAAAAAGGCAAGACATTCGCGTTGAATAGCCAGACATCACTGGACGCCATGCTTACGCCGTTTCGGCAACAAATCGACAGCTTCCAGCTACGGGTCAACCAAGTGCACGATGAAACCGTACGCGGCAATGTGTCGCTGGGTTCGGAAATCAAGCGGGTCCTGGACATCGGCATCAGGATGAGCACCGAAGCCAATACGCTTGCAACCGCACTCAAGGGCGACAAGAAGACCACAGGAAACTGGGGAGAAGTTCAGCTGGAGCGCACGCTGCAACTGGCCGGCCTGATGGCGGGGGATCATTACGAATCGCAGGCCCGGTTCAAGGATGCGCAAGGCAATAGCCGTCTGCCCGATTTCGTCATCAAGCTTCCCGACGACAAACACATTGTCATAGATAGCAAGGTATCTCTGGTGGACTACGATCGCGCCGTGGCGGCCGAAACTGCGCCCGAGACCCAAGCCTGCCTGGATGCCCACGTGAAGGCGGTGCGCACCCACATCGATGACCTGTCCAAGAAAGACTACAGCAATCTTGTCGGCATCCGCAGCCCAAGTTTTGTGCTGATGTTCATGCCCATCGAGCCGGCCTATATCGACGCCATGAAGCATAACAAGGACTTGTTCGATTACGGCTACCAGCGCAACGTCATCATGGTTTCGCATACGACTCTTATGCCCATACTCAAGACAGTATCCAATCTTTGGATGGTCGCGCGCAGTAACGAGCAGGCCCACGAATTAAGCGCACGCGCCGGAGAGATATACAACCAGGTGGTGGTGGTGGCGGATCGCCTAAAGAAGTTGGGCGACACGCTGGACACCGTCAGCAAGCACTATAACCTCACGGTCACGGCGGTGGCGGGGCAACAGGGCCTATATGGCAAGGCCGCGCGCTTCAACGAGCTTTCATCGAAGGCCAACAAAACCATGCCCACGCTCGAACCCTTGCTGGCGGACTTCGAAAACGAGCGGCTGGAACTGATCGTCGGTGAGCAACGGGAAACATAAGGATGTGAAGATCTTCGGGCGTGGAAATTGCTGAATGGCCTCGGGCCATCAGAGCGGGCCCCTTCATGGTCCGCTAATCCACTTTGGAGGTTTTATGTTCGCGCACAATAAACGTTTGCAGTACACCGTTCGGGTCCGGGAAACCAATCCCGGCTTGGCGAATCTTCTGTTGGAGCAGTTCGGGGGCCCGCAGGGCGAACTGGCTGCCGCGTGCCGCTACTTCACGCAGGCCATCGCCGAGGATGACCCGGGGCGCAAGGATATGCTGATGGATATCGCTACAGAGGAGCTCAGCCATCTTGAAGTGATCGGGCATCTGGTCGCCATGTTGAATAAGGGAGCCAAGGGGCAGCTTTCCGAAGCCATCGATACCGAAGCGGAAATCTATAAGGCCTTGAATGGCCCGGGCAACGATTCGCACGTGACGCAACTGCTTTATGGCGGGGGGCCGGCATTGACCAATTCCGGCGGCCAGCTTTGGAACGCAGGTTATATAGATACCATTGGCGATCCGTCAGCCGACCTGCGCTCAAATATCGCCGCCGAAGCGCGCGCGAAGGTCATTTATGAAAGGCTGATCAACTGTACAGACGACCCGGGGGTGAAAGAGGCCTTGGGTTTCCTGATGACGCGCGAAGTGGCGCACCAAACGTCTTTTGAAAAGGCCTTGTATTCCATGGTGCCCAATTTTCCGCCGGCCAAATTGCCGGGCGACCCGCGCTTTTCCAACGTCTACTTCAACATGTCGCAGGGCGACGGCGACCAGCGCGGTCCATGGAATAGCGACGAGAACTTCGAGTATATTTCCGACCGCGACGAGCAGCAGGCAGTGGATGGCGGCGACGGGCTGGCCACGGTCGGCCTGGGGCCGGATGAAGACCAGGCTCTGCAGGCCATGGTGTCCCGCACGGCGTCCGATCCGAACTCAAATCCGGAAACCGGCATTGAATTGGGATCCGGCGGACAAAGCCTTGCAGGGCAAAAGCTCGATCCCACGCCAAGCCGTTGAGAGTTCAGGCCGGCAGGGGCTTTAACAACTCGCCCACCGGCATTGGCTGGCCGCACAGGAAACCCTGGATGGCATCGCAGCCGTGGGCGAGAAGGAAATCTGCTTGTTCCTGGGTTTCTATGCCTTCCGCCACGACGTGCAGCTGCAGCTGCGACGCCATGGCAAGAATAAGCCGGACGATGGCGCAGGTGTCTTCACGAGTGGGTAGCTCCTGCACGAAACTGCTGTCAATCTTAAGTTGGTGCAAGGGCATGCGGCGTAGAGACGTAAGGCTGGAATAGCCAGTGCCGAAATCGTCGAGCGCGAAGCGCACCCCGAACACGGCAAGCTCGGCCATTTTCGACACGACGTCCGTCATGTCGTCGACCAGCAATCCTTCCGTCAGTTCAATTATCAGCCGATCACCGGGCGCGCCGCTATCAGCGAGGGCATTCAAGACGTTCGCGACAAAGTTGGCGTCCTTGAATTCTCGTGGACTGACATTGACGGAGACGGGATAGACCTGCTGCGCGGATTGCAGCCGTACCAACGTGTCGCATGCTTGCTGCAAGGCCCAGGAACCTAGCGTGCAGATGGCGCCAGTCTGTTCCGCGAGGGGAATGAATACTGCGGGGGGAATTGCCCCATGCACAGGGTGAGTCCACCGCATCAACAGTTCAGCGCCTGCAATTTCACCATTACGGTCATATTGCGTCTGGAGCACCATATGGATTTGGGGCGTGCCGATCGCATCGG
>CAZONP010000102.1:0-1805 GCA_964581155.1 uncultured Candidimonas sp.
TAGGCACACGTCAGCTTATAATTCATACATGAAAACGTTCCGGTGGGATCCGAAAAAGGGGGATGCGCTCAACGCACAGCGCGGCATTTCGTTCGAAACCATTTTGATCGCCATCGAATCCGGGGGCTTGCTCGATATTCTGGCGCACCCGAATGCCGCCAAGTATCCTCGACAGCAAATCCTGGTTGTCAGCTACGACGGCTACGTCTATTTGGTGCCCTACGTCGAAGAAGACGACTATCTGTTTCTAAAGACCATTATTCCCAGCCGCAAAGCCACGCGGGACTATCTGAATCGAGGTGAATCCGATGCCCAAGACTGACCACTATGAACACGAAATTCTGACCGCGTACGATACGGGCCAACTCAAATCCATTGCAAGCAAGGACGAACTGACCCGCATCCGGGCGGCAGCGCGCGCAACGGCAACCAAGGATAAGCGCGTCAATATTCGCTTATCGTCCGGGGACCTGAATGATATTCAGGTCAAGGCGCTTCAAGAAGGCATTCCCTACCAGACGCTAATCGCCAGTGTGCTGCATAAGTACGTTACCGGCCGCCTACACGAACGCTGACGCACCGCCCGCCCTGAATACTGGCCGGCCATCGGTTACGCATAATGAATCCATGACGCCCCCTAATCGCACGCCCGTCGCCTTCGTCCAGGCCATTCTCCTAGGCTATGAAAAGTACCAGATCGATCCCTCCGACACCCTGGATCACGCCAACATTTCCCCCGCGCAGCTGAACGACCCGTCCGCATACATCACAACCGCGCAGTTCGAGTCCTTCATGGAACTGGCCATGCGCCAGCTGGATGACGAAGCCCTGGGCTGGTTCAGCCGGCCTTTCTGGTGGGGCAGCTACGGCATGCTGGCACGTGCGTCCGTGGGCGCGCCCGACTTGCGGGTGGCCCTGGCACGCTGGTGCCGCAACCACAACCTGCTGACGCGCGACGTCGTCTTGCGCATGACCGAAACGGCGGGCGTGGCTACGGTCGGAATAATCGAACATGAGCCGTTGGGCGCCGCGCGGGAATTCTGTCTTGTCTCCATTCTGCGCAATATGCTGGGCTATGCATCGTGGCTGATCGATTCCCGTGTCACCTGCATGTATACGGCATTTCCTTTCCCCAGCCCCGCGCATGCGGACGTCTACCCCGTCATGTTCTCCGGCCCGTTGCGGTTCGACGCCACTCACACCAGCATCAGCTTCGACGCTGCCTACCTGGAACTGGCGGTGCGGCGCGACGAACGGGCGGTGGGCGAAATGCTCGGCAACGCCCTGCCCCTGCTGGTCAGCCAGTACCGGCGCGATCGCCTGCTGTTGCAACGGGTCAGGTCAATATTGATCACTCGGCTGGAAAACATCCGCAATGCACAAGACATGGCGCAAGCGCTGAATACATCGCTACGCAGCCTGCATAGACAACTGGCTGAAGAAGGGGTGTCGTTCCAGGCATTGAAGGATGAAGTGCGGCAGACGCAGGCCGAACGACTGCTGTGCCGCAGCGCCATGCCGCTGAAACAAATCGCCTACACGCTGGGCTTCAGCAACGACAAAAGCTTTGCGCGGGCATTTCGACGCTGGTTCGGCATGATGCCTTCCGAATACCGGCGGCAAAAGGTGGGCGGCAGCCCGGTGGATCTTTCCCCGGACTTATAAGGCCTACCTGTTTATAAGGCCTACTTGCTTATAAGGCCCACCTGTTTATAAGGCCTACCTACGCTTCAAGTCGCGCATATCGTAGATTCCGGGCATGGTGCGCGGGTCCCGGTCCTGCGGGAAAATCCGATGCTTCTGGA
>CAZONP010000102.1:1905-8285 GCA_964581155.1 uncultured Candidimonas sp.
ATTCCGGGCATGGTGCGCGGGTCCCGGTCCTGCGGGAAAATCCGATGCTTCTGGATCTTCTGGGTTTCGGTGGTGGGTATGCTGTCGGTCAGCCACAGCCAGCCCGGCGCCTTGTAATAGGCAAGCCCTTGCAGGCAATAGTCGAACAACGCTTTGACCGCGGCATCGCGTTGCGCCTGGGCCGCCGCTTTCCCGACCTTGCCGGTAATTTCAGGCAAGTTTGCGGCATTCAAGACCACGCAGGCCAGCACCTCTTCCTCGCGCACCTCGTCGGGTACGGCCATGACGGCTACCTGCGCGACCATGGGGTGTGCCAATAAGTGCGCCTCGATTTCAGCGGCGGCAATGTTTTCCCCGGAGCGCCGAATAATATTCTTGCGCCGGTCAACAAAATGCAGCATGCCGTCTTCCGGGGCGCGCACGACCACATCGCCCGTATGAAACCAGCCCCCTTGCCATGCGGCCTCGGTCGCCTTTTCGTCGTCCAGATAGCCTAGAAAAAAATGCTTGCGCGGCGTTGCCTCTGAATAGCGCACCACCATCTCGCCGGGCTGGCCGTCGGGCACTTCCCGGTCAAGTTCATCGACAATACGGGCCTCCAGCCCCGGGCCCGAACGGCCAAACGCACGGGTGCCGACTTTGCGCGGCGGCATGTTGTCCACAAAGGTACGCACCATTTCGGTCATGCCCCAGATTTCCAGCAAGGGGAAACCAAAGCGCTGCTCGAATGCGGCATGCAACTGAGGCTCTACCCCCGCGCCGTAACCCCTAAGAACGCAGTGATCCTTGTCCTGTTTTCCGGGGGGCTGATTCAACAGCATGGGCACGATAACGCCCAGGTAATGCACAATGGTGGCGCGGCTTTCGCGCACTTCCGTCCACCAGCGCGACGGCCGGAACCGGTCGCTTTGCACCTGGCAATTGCCCGTCAGCATCATGCAGTAAAACGACAGGATGGAGGCGTTCACATGAAATAAGGGCAGCGGCGTATACAGGCGTTCCTGACGCGGCCGTATGGACACCAGCCCACCCTGTCGGGCATACCAGGCGCCGGAAGCCACTTCGTATTCATGCGAAAGCACACAACCCTTGGGGCGGCCCGTGGTGCCTGATGTATACAAGATGCTGGCCGGCATTCGGGCATGCACCGCAAGGTCTTCACGCGCACGCCGCGCCGCCGGCAAGGCCGAATGGAAATCCTCCAACGTAACCACCGCCGGCTGATGCGTGCACGTACTTAGCGCCTCGCGAACCACCGCCAGCTTGTCTTTCAGCACAATTAGCAGGTCGATGCGGGAATGGTCGATCAGGTAGGCCAGCTCGCCCGCGCGGTAATCCGGGTTGACGGGCACACAACACACGCCCAGCGTATTCATGGCCAGCTTGTGCAGCATGTGTTCCGGACGGCTTTCCAGCAGCAGGCCGATCCTGTGCGGAAAACCGTAGCCCGCCTGGCGATAGCTGGCCGCCAGGGCGGACACGGCATCGCCCGCCTGGGCGTAGCTCAGCTCCAGCCCCTGCGGGTGGTAATTACGCTGCGCATTGGCGGGAACCGCCATCAAGGGCAGCGCGTCATACGCCTGGACCGCCGCGTAAAAGGCCTGAGCAATCGTTGTGTCATCGGTAATCGGTATCATTCTTACTCCCAAGGCCGCATTGCGGGAGATGGGTCAGGCGACACCCCTTGCGCCAGCGCGGCAACCCGTTCCGCTTCCAGGGCCCGCACGTAAGCCGGACGCTGCGCCAGCCGTTCCCAATAGGCTTGCACAGACGGGGCCGCCTGATCCAGCAGGCCCAAATACTGGGACAGCATCAAGGCATAACCCACCGACACATCGGCAATCGTGAAACGATCGGCGCATAGATACTGCCGGCCTTCAAGCCGGGCTTCCAGCAAACGCAAGCGCCCAAGAAACCATTTGGCATAGTCGTCGGCCACTTGCGGCACTTGCCGCTCCGGGGGTTCAAAGTGCCTATAGCGCAGAACCAGGGTCTGCGGAAACGTTAATGTAGCTTCGCCGAAATACAGGAAATTCAAGTAGTGGGAAAAGTCCGCCACCCCTGGCTGCACAGCCAGCGGGCTGTCAGGCTGCCGTGCCACCAGGTACTGGCACATGGCGACCGACTCGGTCATGATTCCGCCGTCAACCGCCAACGCCGGCACCGTGCCCAGCGGGTTCACCTGAAGATATTCGCGCGTATGCGCACGTGGCGGAAACGCCAGCATATGCAGCTCGTACGGCAAACCCAGCTCTTCACAGACCCACAACGGGCGCAAGGAACGGGCACTGACGCTATGGTATAGAACCGGCACTGACATCAGCGTCCACCCTGCGGTACACCGGCTTGCCAGCTTGCCGGACGTTTTTCCAGGAAAGCGTCCAGCCCTTCACGCGCCTCGGGCGTTGCCCGCAGCCGCGCAATGCGTGCGGCCGTTTCATGCACCAATGCATCCGATACCGGCTGCCCTGCCACATCGCGTATCAACGCCATGCTGGCTTGCTGCGCCAGCGGACCGCCCGCCAACAAGGCGGCAATGATCTTCTGAATGCGATCATCCAGGTCCGCGTCATCGGCAACTTCGTGGGCCAGCCCGATTTCGCAGGCACGTTGCGCCGAGATGCGCTCCGCCGTCAGGAAATAGCGTTGTGCCTGCCGTGGGCCAATGGCGCGCAACACGTAGGGGCTGATGACCGCTGGGGCCAGGCCCAGGCGCACTTCAGACGTGGCAAACACGGCCGCCGTCGATGCCACGCAAATGGAACACGCCGCCGCCAACCCCATGCCGCCGCCCAGCGCGGCGCCATGCACGCGCGCCACCGTGGGTTTGGAAAACTGCCCCAGCCGCAGGAATAGATCGCCCAGCTTACGGGCGTCTTGCGTGTTCTCTTCGACGGTGGCTGTGCCCTGGCTGCGCATCCAATTCAGATCCGCGCCGGCGGAAAAGCTTTTGCCCCGCCCTGCCAGCACCACCACGCGCGTCTGCTCATCAGTTTCAAGCATCGCCAAGGCGTCGGTAAGCTCCTGGATCAGGGCGGCGTCGAAGGCGTTATGGGTTTCCGGGCGGTTCATCCACAGCCAGGACACTGGCCCTTGTCGTTCCCACTCCACTGTCTTTGTCATTGTGTCGTCCATCGTCTTAGGGTCGGGGCATGCGCGGAATTTGCGCTTATGCCGTAAATACTAACGTCAACCGTCCCCCGAATGACATGACAGCCGCGCGCAAACACACGCATCTTTTGCCAAAAAAGAATCAAATCGTGCCAATCATGTTTTTCTCCACCGCTGCGCCCGGCCAGCAATTGCTTTTTCTCGAAGAATGCCCCTATCATCAACCGGCATAAGGGAAAAACCTTGATTCTTCTGTTTGACGGCAAGGTGCCACAGTGCTTCACGCCGTCACTACAGTTAGCGAACGTTATACCCCCAGTAACTATAACGGCCATCAGGCCGAAAATAATGGAGTGAGACATGAAGAAACTATTCGCATTGGCGGCCTTGTCGGCCGCGCTGGGGCTGGGCTCCGCCCCGGCCAAAGCGGTCGATATCGACATCGCCAGTACTTTTCCGAAAGACATGCTTTTCCTGGGCGACGGCTTGAAGCAATTCGCCAAGACCCTGGACGAGATCTCGGGTGGCGACATCAAGGTCAATATTCATGGCGCCGGGGAACTGCTGCCCGCGCTGGAAGTGCTGAACGCCGTCAGTTCGGGCGCCGTGAATGGCGGCTATGACTGGGTGGGTTACTGGGGTGGCACCATCCCTGTGTCCAACCTGATCGGCGCCCTGCCGTTCGGACCTACCCCCGAAGTATTGGCCGAGTGGATATGGGAAAGCGGCGGCATGGAGATCGTGCAAAAAGCCTACGACGCCCATAACATCCAGTTCCTGCCCTGCGCCATTGTGCCGCCCGAGCCCGCCGGCTGGTTCCGCAAGGAAATCAAGACAGCCGAAGACTTGAAGGGCCTGAAGTTCCGCATTGGCGGCTTGGCCGGCCGCGCGCTGGACAAGCTTGGCGCCGTTCCGCAGATCGTGCCCGGCGGCGAAGTGTACGTGGCCCTGGAGCGCGGCCGCATCGACGCGGCGGAGTTTTCCTTGCCTGCCATCGACGAGTCCATACAGCTGCAGAAAGCGGCCAATTATTACTACTTCCCCGGTTGGCACCAGCCCTCCAGCATCCTGTCAGTCATGCTGAACAAGAAGGTATGGGACGGCTTTTCGACCTTGCAGAAAGACCAGGTCATGGCCGCTTGCCGCGCGTCCTTCCAATGGTCGATGACCAATGGCACCCAGGACCAAATGGCCGCATTGCAGCGCCTGGAGAAAGGCGGCACCAAGATACTACGGTTACCCGACAGCGTCCTGGCGGCACTTAGCAAAGCCACCGACGAAGTCGTTGCCGAAGAACGCGCCAAAGACCCCATCTTCGACGAAGCCTTCAAATCCCTTTCCACGCACATGGAAAACCGCAAGCGCTGGCAAGAACTGCAGCGCATGACCTTCGGCGCCACGGGTGGCTAAGCAGGAACTCGGCCGGGCCCTGACGAGGCTCGGCAACTCGCTACTGAACATCAGCGCCAAGCCAGGCTACTTCAGTGCCTGGCTGGTCCCTGCGCTGGTGATCGTGGCCGCATTGTCCGTGACTGCCGCGCAATTCGGCCTGAATGTGCTTTTTACCTGGGAAACACCCATTCCGCTGTTTGGCCAGCGCCTAAGCATGGCCGGCCTGGCTGAACTGCAATGGCATTTATTGTCTTTGCTGATCATGCTGGCAGGCGCTTATGCCCTGAAAGAAGACCGCCATATCCGCGTTGACATTTTCTCTGCCCGATTTTCCGAGCGCACACGCAAGGTCATCGACATTGCGGGAGACCTGATTTTGCTGATCCCATTTTTTGCGTTGTTGCTCTGGTTCTCCGTAAGCTCGGTCCAGACCGCCTTCCAGTTCGCCGAACAGTCCAATAGCGGCGGCCTGGTCGACCGCTATCTGGTCAAAGCGGTGCTCCCGCTAGGCTGTGCACTGCTGATCCTGGCAGGCGCGGGCCGCATACTGCGCAATGTCGGCCAGCTTCTGGCGCCGGAAATGGACGCCCAAGCCGAAAAGGAAGGCGCATGACTTATCTTCTGCCTTCGGCCATGCTGGCCGCCCTGGTGCTGGGCATTTTTTCCGGATACCCGGTCGCCTTCCTGCTGGCCGGGCTCGCGTCACTATTCATGTGGCTGGGCGACATTCCCCTGCTGGCGTTTTCATTGATCGTAAGCCGCGTCTTTGGCGCCGTGCTTGAAAACTGGATACTCGCGGCAATTCCCCTATTCATCTTCATGGGAATCATGCTGGAAAAATCCAAGGTGGCTGATAACCTCTTGCTAGAGTTGGAAGTGCTGTTCGGCGGCCGGCCCGGAGGCCTGGGCCTGGCCGTTGTACTGATCGGTATCGTCATGGCCGCCAGCACCGGCATCGTGGGCGCCTCCATCGTTTTGATGGGGACACTGGCCTTGCCATTGATGCTCAAGCAAGGCTACGACAAGTCGGTGGCCATAGGCACGGTACTAGGCTCAGGCACCCTGGGCATATTGATACCCCCCAGCATCATGCTGGTGGTGTTCGGCGACATCCTGCAGATTCCCATAGGCGGCCTCTTTGCCGCCACGTTGATTCCCGGTCTGCTGCTGGGCGGCATGTATGCCTTGTACATTGTCGGCGTCGCCATTTTCCGGCCCGCCAAAGTGCCGGCCAACAAGCGCATAGCCAGCGGCAATCGGTGGCAGGCATTGTGGCGCGTACTGCAAAATCTGGTGGTTCCCGCCTTCCTGATGGCGAGCGTTCTGGTATCCATAATTTTGGGTCTTGCCACGCCAACCGAAGGCGCCGCCATAGGCGCGCTGTGCGCCACCTTGCTGGCGCTGGCCAAAGGACGGCTAAGTTGGCGGATGCTGGGCGATAGCGCCAGGGAAACCACGCTCATGACGGCGATGATACTTGTGCTGGCTGTGAGCGCCACGGCATTTTCGCTAATCTTCAAGCGCATCGGTGGCCAACGCATGATAGAAGATGCGGTTGGGCTGGTGGGCAGCGGCCCCTACACCGTCATCCTGGTGATCATGCTGTTGATTTTTGTACTGGGGTTCTTCCTGGAATGGATAGAAATCTCGTTCCTGGTATTGCCCTTGTTCGCGCCGATAGTGGCTGATCTGGATTTCGGCGGCGCCTTCCAGAACTCGGGACAGACGCTGACATGGTTTGCGGTACTGGTGGCCATCAACTTACAGACATCGTTTCTTACCCCACCGTTCGGCTATGCCCTTTTCTATCTGA
The DNA here is from genome assembly GCA_964581155.1 of uncultured Candidimonas sp. Lineage (GTDB taxonomy): Bacteria > Pseudomonadota > Gammaproteobacteria > Burkholderiales > Burkholderiaceae_B > Pollutimonas. Next base: position 8,222 of record CAZONP010000102.1, read on the forward strand.
AGGGCATCGTTCCGCCGGGTGTCAGCACAGGGGATATTTATCGGGGCGTGACGCCGATAGTGGT
>CAZONP010000103.1:0-5362 GCA_964581155.1 uncultured Candidimonas sp.
GATTCACGGGTTGTACTTGCCGGAACACGCCTGGAACAGCACGTTCAGCACGGCCAGGTTGCCTTTGACGCTGCTGATCTTGGTGGGCACTTCACCCCTGGGGTAGCGCCTTACGGTGGGCAGTTCCATGCAGTGGTAGCCCAGGCGGGGCGCGCGGTATGACAGGTAGGCCAGCAATTCATAGGTCTGGAATACGTTGCGAAAAGGGGCGACGCGCGGGTCCAGCAGCAGGCGGCGGCTGTATGCCCGGAAGCCTTGCGTGGTGTCGGTCCAAGGGAACCCCGAACAGCGGCTGAGCATGGGGGCATGTATTAGGCGGATGGCCAGGTCGCGCGAGCGCGGCGTGTTTTCGGCCACACCCCCGGCAATGAAGCGCGACGCCTGGACGAAGTCGACCCCGTCCTGCAGCGCGCGTATGAAGCGCGGGATGGCGTCTGGGTCATCCTTGTCGTTGCCGTCGATGGTGACAATGCCCTCATACCCGTGGTCCAGCGCGAAGGCGTAGGCGCAGCGCAACTGCGCGCTTAGCTTGCCCGGCCCCGTTTTTCGCAGCAGCCCGCGTACGCCCAGTGACTGCAGGGCGGCCGGTTCCAACGAACCGTCGTTGCTGCCGCCGTCCACAATGATGATGTCGGCACCGTCGGCGATGTTCAGCGCGGCCATGCGCTCCAGTAGCCGGCGTATGCGTGCGCCTTCGTTGATGACGGGAATGACGACGCAATAAGGGTGGCGGCGCTCCAACCAGAAAGCCGTGTCGAAGGTGGGCACCTGCCAATGCTGGCGTTGGCCGTGAGGCAGGTCGGTGGCCGGGATGCTGGTCATATGATGTTTGCCACTTTCAGGCCACGCGGGCGCTGATCAGCGCCACGCCCACGATCACCAGTGCAATGCCCAGCCAGGTGGTCCAGGGGAAGGGTTCGCGAAAGATGGCGACGGACAACAGCGCGACGGTGGCAATGGCGCCCGAGGTCAGCACCGGATGGGCGACGTTCAGCGGCAGGCGCACAAGTGCCGCTGCATATAGCAGGAAGGCAGCGCCGTATAAGGTAAGGCCCAGCCAGAACGGCCAGTTGCTTATGGCGGCGCCCGGATCGGTGGCCGACGGGAAGCGGCGCGGCGGCGTCATGGCGATCTTCACCAGCACGCTGGCCGACGCGTTGGCGGCGATGCCGAGGATAAGAATGATCCACTTCATGACGCGCCCTCCGTCGCGGCGGACGTGGTGGTTTGCCGGTAATGGCGGATGGCCGCGGCTAGGGCCCGCGCAATGCCGGCCAGTTGCGGCTCGGTCTTGCAGGCCACCATTTCCACCGTCACGACATGCTTGGGCAGGTAGCGGCGCACCAATTCTCCGAAGGCGTCGTGTCCCAGCGCCTGGCCTGGGATGCTCGCTGCATCGCCCAGTGGGATCAGGTCCGGTTCGCTGGCGTGGATGTGGCCGATCAGGTCGGCTTCGTCGCGCAGCAAGGGCAGTGGGTCTTCCTGGTTGATGATGTAGGCGCCGGTGTCGAACTGCATCCGGATGGCGGGATGGTTGACGTGCTTCACGACGTCTGCCGTTTCCTTTCCCGTGGTCATGAAGTTGGCGCCGTAGCGGGTGGGATTGGGTTCCAGGCAGACGATGACGCCGTGTTGCGCGGCGATGTCGCCCAGCCGCCGGAAAAATGCCACGGCCTGCTCCAGCGCGGGCGCGTCGTCCAGGCCGTTGCGGTCGCGGTTTTTGGGGGACCCGAAAACCAGCCGGGTCGCGCCCAGCCCGGCGCCGATGCGGCATACGGCGTCCAGGTGGGCCAGCATGGCTGCGCGCACGTCATGCGGGCCGAACATATTCAGGCCGGTGGTCCCGAACAGCAAGGCTTGCATGCCGGTGATGGCAACGCCCCGGTCAGCCCACCATTGCCGTACGCGAGCCATGTCGTCCCGGTGCGCCTGGGCGGGTTGCGGAAAGTATTTTCCCGGGGCAACGTCGATCGCGTCGATGCCCCGGCGTTGCAAAAGCTCGGCAACCGCCTCGTCCTGGGCGATGTCCCAGGCAATGTTGGAAATGGCCAGCCTCATGCGCTTACCTTGGCGGTGTCGGCCGGTGCGCCTTTGGCGGCGTCAGCGCGTGGGCGCACTTCCGATTGCGCGTAGGCGCGTATGGCCAGCAGGGTTTCGCGCCGGCTGTACTGATAAGGGCCTGTGGCGCCGAAAAGTTCGGCATGGCGCGAGCGCATGTCGTAGGTGGCCGGTGGATGGGCCAACACGTTATCGAAGCTTATGCCGAAACCTTGCTGCGCGACGTCGGCCACGCGTATGGGCTCGGCCGTCAGGTGCACCAGGCTCAGGTCGGCATTGAGCGCCGTCTGGATGTCGTGCCACAGGTTGACCATGGGATAAAACTGGAACACCCCCCGGCTGTCGATGGCCGAAACGTTGTTGCTGTGCAGGAAATCGTAGACCGCGTTCTTGCGCAGACCTGGTCCTACCAGGCCCGGCAGGCGCACGACAAGGTGACGTGCAAAGCGGCCCTCGACGAATTTTTCCAGCATGCGTCGGTGCAGCCCGTAGGCGTGCAGGCCGGATTCGTCGACGGGGGTGTCTTCGTCCACGTCCATAGGGCTTTTGAACACGTCGACGGTGCTGATAAGGATGAATGTCTGGCATTGCAGGCGTGCCAGGTGGCCGATCAGGCCTTCGATGGTTTGCCGATCGGCTTCCGGGTCGCGGTTGGCGATCCATTTCTGGGCGGGGGCGGCTGCGCAGACCACGGTGTCGAAGGTCTGGCCGTCCACCTCGGCGATGTTGCCGGACCGGTACAGCGCGTCGAATTGCGCCTGTTTGCGCAAGGTGCTGCCGACAAATCCCGAATACCCTATCAGTGCGTTAGTCATGCCTGGCCCCCTTCACCCAGCGTTGCCGGCGCTGGTGTAGTTGCGAAGTCCTCGGCATCGAGCTTTTCCAGGACATCGTAAATGTTATCGATCTTCCCGCCCAGTACGGAATAGCACCCAGGCAGGGACGCGTGCTTCTCGAACAGAATGGGCCGCCCGTCGTCGGCCTCGTTCTTTGTCAAAACCGTCTTCACTTCAAACAGCGAATCCACGTAGCGCGCCTGGTGCACCGCAGGCACGTAGCGGGCAACGTCCCTGACCATGCGTTCGACGTGGGTGGCGCGGCCATAGTTGCGCAGCTTCTCGTAGGGATCGGCGCCCGGCTGGTCGTCCCAATGCAAATGGGGCGTGTAGCGCACGTGGGACAGCGTGTGCAGGCCGCGCGCCGGAAAAGGCATCATGGAAAAGAACGGGCCATCCATGACGGTGATGCCAATGTCGCTCAACGCGGACGGTGCCCGCATCAAGGCCATTTCGGTGACCTCGTGCTTCAGCGCGGTGCGCGTCCCGGGAAAATCGCCGCCCAGCTGGTTCAGGCCGCTATACGTGCAGTTGAAGACGTAGTGGCAATTGACGTGTTCGTCGGCTCCCTGCGCCGTCTTGATGTGAACCCGCAGCGAATTGCCCGGGCCATTGACTATGCCGGTGGCCTTGGTGGACGGCACGACACGCACGCCGCAGCTGCGCAGTTCATGGCGCGCCCAATCGGCCAGCCGCGTGGAGTCGAAGGCGTATTCCTCGACCAGGAAGATGGCTTCGATGAGCCTGGGCTCGAACAGCGCGCGCAAGGCGGGCGTGACGGGCCGCAGGCTGGCGCCAATGTCCAGGCAGAAACGCTCGAACTGGCGCGCGGTCACTTTGGAGTTGTGGCGGGCAATGGCATAGACTTTGGTGAAGTCCTGCTTGACAGCGTCGGGCCAGTCGCGCACGAAGCGCGGCAGGTTGATGCGGCTGCGGTACGCCGTCGTGAAGCTGCGCGGATAGTGGTAGCCGTTATGCACGCGCGCCTGGTTGTTGTACGAGGCCCGCGACAAAAGCGTGGCCTCGCGCTCGAGCAGGGTCACGCGCGGCAGGCCGCGGTCGCGCGCCAGATAGATGGCGATGGCGGCGCCGTAGAACCCACCGCCTATGACGACGGCATCCTGGTCGGTGGGCATGCCCGGCATCAGGCGTCTTCCCGGTGAGCGAAGGCGGCCGGTTCAGTGGTGTTGTCCGGTGTGGCGACTTCTTCAACGTTCAGTTTTTCGCGGCGCGTAATGCGCGCGCTGGTGAACTCTTGGGCCACATGGTAAGGCGGGCCTTCGTTGGACAGGCTGGCCATTTGCAGGATGTACTCGCCCAGAACCAGCAAAACCAGGGAAATCAGGAAAAACATGCCCGATTGCTGCAGGGATATGCTGATCCAGCCGGGCGCGATGTCGTCCTTGATCAGGCCGACCCCCAGGACGTATAGCGAATAGATCACGTTGGCCACGGCGCCGAAGAGCGACAGCCAGGTAACCAGCCGCATGGGCGCGCGCGTGGTGGAGACGAGCAGGCGCATGCCGCGATCTATGCTTTCGGCCAGGTTCTTGCGGTGTGACAGGCGCGGCGGCGAGCTATAGCTCAGGTTGGCCCGCGTGAAGCCGCCGGTGGCCGGCAGGTGGCGGTAAATCATGGCCGGCGAGGGGTGCTGCAGAATGAAGTTGATGACGCGCTTGTTGACCACGCGGTATTGGGGGGCTTCTTTGGCCAGGTGTATGCCATTGAAGCGCCTGTACAAGGCGTTGAAAATCGCAGAGGCGCAGCGGTAACCCAGGCTTTGGCTGGGCGCCTGATCGTTGGTGGCGAACACCACGTCGGCGCCTTCGACGGCCTGGCTAAGCATCCGCGGCAGAAAATTCATGTCGTCGAGCAGCGGGTCGATCACGACCACGAAGTCGCCCAGCGCGTTCTCCAGGCCGGCCCAGGTGGCCGCGTCGTAACCGACCTCCTTGGTCAGTGCATACACCTGCACATTCGGCAGGCCGCCTTCGTCGGTCAGGCGTTTGAGCTCGGCCACGCTGCCGTCGTCCGAAGCATTGTCGACCACGATCAATTCGTAATCGCTGACCAGGGCCGACAGCTTTTCGCCGGCTTCCTCCAGCAGTTGCCGAATGTGGGGCGACAGGTTTCGGGTAACGAAGACAACGGACAGGAAGACGGGGAAAAATTCCATGACATCAGGGATACGTCTCGGCATCGGCAAGCAGGGGGGCCCCCTGGTCCTTGGGCGATAGCAGCGGCTCGCTGGCCTGCGGCCATGCGATGCCGATGGCGGGATCGTTCCAGCGTATGCCGCGCTCGGCTTCCGGATGGTAGTAATCGGTGGCCTTGTAGACGAACTCGGCATCGTCGGACAACACCAGGAAGCCATGGGCGAAGCCTGCAGGTACCCATAGCTGCTTCTTGTTTTCGGCGCTCAGGGTTTCGCCGACCCAGCGGCCGAACGTGGGCGAGCTGCGGCGCAG
>CAZONP010000103.1:5462-8281 GCA_964581155.1 uncultured Candidimonas sp.
GTGATCTCCAGTTCGCCACGCTTGGACGGCTTCAGAGCCTTGGCCATTTCGACCACTTGCTGGTCGTAAAAGTACAGGCCGGTGACGGCGTAGCTTGACTTTGGCTTTTCGGGCTTTTCTTCCAATGAAATGGCTTTGCCGGCGTCGTCGAATTCAACGACGCCGTAGCGTTCGGGATCCTGCACGTGGTAGGCGAACACGCTGGCGCCTTGCGTGCGTCGCGTGGCGTTGCGTAGTTGCAGATGGAAATTGTGGCCATAGAAAATGTTATCGCCAAGAACCAGCGCACTATGGCCGTTGCTGAGGAATGTTTCACCGATAAGAAAGGCCTGCGCCAAACCGTCGGGGCTGGCCTGCACGGCGTATTGCAGGTTGATGCCCCATTGGCTGCCATCACTAAGCAATTGTTCGAAGCGCGGCGTGTCCTGCTCGGTGGAGATGACAAGTATGTCGCGTATGCCGGCCAGCATCAGCGTGCTGAGCGGGTAGTAAATCATGGGCTTGTCGTACACCGGAACCAGCTGTTTGCTGATCGCAAGCGTAGCGGGGTGAAGGCGAGTGCCGGAGCCTCCCGCCAGGATGATGCCTCTGCGCTTCATTGATACTCCCGACACGTAGTGCCTGTAGGGCAATATTTGTTTATGTATCTTCGGCCTTTATAAGCCGGTCCACGACGGCGTCGACATCGACGCTCCAGTGCGGCATTTTGACGTTCAGTGCAGCACTTAGTGTGCCCGTATCGAGCCGTGAATTCTTCGGCCGTTTAGCTGGCAGAGGGTAGTTTTCCGTCGTAGTGGGCTTGATGTTCTGCGCCTTCAACTTCAATGGGGCCATATCAATCCCGCCTTGAGCCACGCGGCTTTCCAGGCGTTGCACCACATGTGTCGCCAGTCCATGCCAGCTGGTTTCACCCGCCGCCGTCAGGTGGTAAATGCCTGCGCGAAGCGTGCCTGCCCGCCACCTGGAAATGGCTTGCGCCGTCATGTCGGCAATGTGCCGCGCCGAGGTCGGTGCGCCGATCTGATCGGCCACGACGCTTAGGCTTTCGCGCTCGCCGGCCAGACGGATAATGGTCTTGACGAAGTTGTTGCCATGCGCTGAAAACACCCAGCTTGTGCGAAAGATCAGAGCCTGGCAGCCGCTGTCAATAATGGCTTGCTCGCCGGCACGCTTGCTGCGCCCGTAGACGCTTTGCGGATTAGGGGTGTCGTCTTCCGTGTACGCCTGGTTCTTAATGCCATCGAACACGTAGTCGGTGGAATAGTGCACCAGCAACGCGTTGTGACGGCGCGCATAGTCCGCCAGCCAGCCCACCGCCGTCGCATTGAGGCGCATGGCGGCGGCCTCGTCGCTTTCAGCCTTGTCGACGGCGGTATAGGCGGCGGCGTTGATTATGATGTCGGGGGCGTATTGCTGCAGGGCGCCGATCACGCTGTCCTGATCATTCAGATCCGCCTCGTTGCGGCCCAGCGCGATAACTTCCGGATAGTCCACGTCTGTGGCGCCCGGAACAGGATCGCCCAACGCGCGTACGAGTTCTTTGCCAACTTGGCCGTTCTTTCCTAGTAAAACAATTTTCATTTGTTAACTTTATGCTGTGCCGCAGGGGCCGAGTGTTAGGGTCTTTAAGGAGGCGTTACACGGCGTATTGAGTGTTCAACCAATCCTGGTGAGCGCCGCAGCGTACGTTGGCGACCAGGGGTTGATTGTCTATATACCACTGCACCGTTTTGACAAGCCCGGTTGCAAACGTTTCAGCCGGTTGCCAGCCAAGTTCGTTACGAATTTTGGCGCCATTCAAGGCATAGCGGCGGCGCGGGTTGCTTGGGTCGTTCAGGAAGGCGATTTGGCTACGGTGGGTCTGCCGGTCGGCGCGGGGGCGCAACTGGTCCAGCACCTTGCAAAGCGTGTTCACTACCTCGATATTGGTTTTCTCGTTGCCTGCGCTTACGTTGTACGCTTGCCCGGGTTGGCCGCGTTCGAGCACACGGCATATGGCGCTGCAGTGATCTTTCACATACAGCCAGTCCCGCACCTGCAGCCCGTCGCCGTACAGCGGCAGCGGCTTGTCGGCCAAGGCGTTCAGTATGCAGCGCGGAATCAGCTTGTCCGGAAAGTGATAAGGCCCATAGTTGTTCGACGAATTGACCATCAGGACGGGCAGTTGATAGGTGCGGAAATACGCTTGGGCCAGATGGTCCGACGTGGCCTTGCTGGCGGCGTAGGGGGTGTCGGGCGAATAGCCCTTGGTCTCGGGCGACGGGCTGCCCCACTGGCCGCTGGACCCATAGACCTCGTCGGTGGAAATCTGCAGGAATCGAAAGCTGTCTTTGGCGGCCGGCGGCAGGCGGCTCCAATACATGCGTGCGGACTCCAGCAGGCGGAATACGCCTACGACGTTGGTCTGGATGAAGTCCTCGGCATTGAAGATTGCTTGATTCGGCTGACATTCCACGGCCAGATTGATGATGGCGCGGGGCCGGTATTGCGCAAGCAGCCGGCTGGTAAGCGCCATATCCGCAATATCGCCATGGAAATAGATATGCCGGGCATCCCGGCGCAGGCACTGCAGGTTTTCCAGGTTGCCGGCGTACGTCAACTTGTCCAGGTTGATGATGGGTTCATCGTTGTTTGCCAGCCAGTCGAGCACAAAGTTCGACCCGACAAATCCGGCGCCGCCGGTGACTAGTATGCTCATGGCCGTATCCGCCTCTGTGAACGTCGTGCAGGCCCTTCGAAATGGTCCTGTAAGAATTTGAAATCGACCATCACAGTTTATTGAAAACAGCAGCCAGCACCACCCCAAGATTGCCTAATAC
>CAZONP010000104.1:0-8231 GCA_964581155.1 uncultured Candidimonas sp.
GTGCAGTTCATGCACGAGGGTCAACGAAAATATGCCCGCGCCCACGCCGAAGTCATCCTGTCGGCGGGCGCGATCGGCTCTGTGCAGCTTTTGCAGGTGTCCGGCATCGGTCCCGGTGCGCTACTGCAAAACCTGGGCATTCCGGTTGTGCACGACTTGCCTGGCGTTGGGCAGAATCTGCAAGACCACTTGCAGTTGCGCATGATCTACAAAGTTCATGGCGCCAAAACGCTCAATACCATGGCCGCTTCCTGGTGGGGCAAAACATTGATCGGCGCGCAATACGCCTTGCAAAGGCGTGGCCCGCTGGCCATGGCGCCGTCCCAGCTAGGCGCCTTTGCCCGGTCCGGCCCCGAGCAAGAGCGCGCCAATCTGGAATACCATGTCCAGCCGTTGTCGCTGGAAAAATTCGGCGATCCGCTGCACAACTTCCCCGCCATCACGGCATCGGTGTGCAACCTGCGCCCCACCAGCCGCGGCCACGTCAAGATCGTGTCACCCAACACCACCGATGCCCCTCATATCCTGTGCAACTACCTTCAAACGCCGGAAGATAGGAAAGTGGCTGCGGACAGCATCCGTTTAACTCGCCGCATCATGGGGCAGGCCGCGCTGGCAACTTATGCACCGCAGGAGTACAAGCCGGGGCCGCAGATCGAATCCCAGGCCGACCTTGAAGCGGCCGCCGGCGACATCGGCACGACCATTTTCCACCCGGTAGGCACTTGTAAAATGGGTGTGGACGCCATGTCTGTGGTGGACCCGGAACTACGTGTGCACGGCGTGGAAGGTTTGCGTATCATAGACGCTTCCATCATGCCCACCATTACCTCCGGCAACACGAACTCACCTGCTGTCATGATTGCCGAAAAGGGGGCGCAATTCATACTTGCGTCGCACGGTAAATCGTACCGTGCGTAAGTTCATGCGACAATTTACGCTGAAATCCTTACGCCGGACGGCCAGTCGGGCAACAAAAATTAGGTAAATATATGCCCAGTTTCCTTGAAGTCCTGGCGACGACTTTATTCGCGATCGCCATCATTCATACCTTCTCGGTTCCCGTGTTTGCCCGCCAGGCAAATAAAGGCGGCCCGCATGCCGGCATGTGGCATTTATTGTCCGAGGTCGAGGCGGTATTCGGCGTCTGGGCCTGCGTATTGTTGGCCTTCATGGCCCTGGTGGCAGGCGTGCCCGATACGGTCACCTATATCGACACCCGAAACTTCACCGAGCCGGCCTTCGTTTTCGCCATTATGGTCATTGCCGCCAGCCGGCCCATACTTGAATTGGTGAATATTGGCGTACGCGCTCTGGCCCGCATTCTGCCGGTGCGTAACGAACTGGCCATGTTCTTCGTGATCATGTCGTTTGTGCCGCTCGCGGGGTCGTTCATTACCGAACCCGCAGCAATGACGCTGGCGGCGCTGCTGCTGCGCGACGCCTATTTCGGACGGCCGGAGCAGGCGGGGTTCAAGTACATGACGCTGGGTGTACTCTTCGTAAATATATCAATTGGTGGCGTGCTGACCGCCTATGCGGCGCCTCCGGTGCTGATGGTGGCCCAGACGTTCAACTGGGACACCGCCTATATGGCAACCCACTTCGGATGGCGTGCGGTGGCTGCGGTTCTTATCAACGCTGCGGCGCTGACCTTCATCTGCCGCACGGTTCTAACCGAAGGCACGATAGGGTCGTCGCAGTTGCCGGAAGCAACCAAGCGCCCACCCGTGCCGTTGTTCTTCATGGCGGTCCATACCCTATTCTTGGTAGGCGTGGTTTTATCGGCCCACCATCCGACTATTTTCATGGGCTTGCTAATGCTGTTCATCGGCTATGCGCACGCCTATAAGCGTCATCAGAATCCACTACTCATACGCGAGGGGCTAATGGTTGGCTTCTTCCTGGCCGGGCTTGTCGTTCTGGGGGGACTGCAGAAATGGTGGCTGCAAGACCTGCTGGCTGGGCTCTCGCCAATGGTGCTGTACTGGGGGGCCGCGGCGCTTACCGCAGTCACCGACAACGCTGCTTTGACCTATCTGGGTTCGCTCGTGGAAGGCACGAGCGAGCAATGGCGCTACATGTTGGTGGCGGGGGCGGTGACGGGCGGCGGCCTTACCGTTATTGCAAATGCCCCCAACCCGGCGGGATTCTCGATCTTGAAAGGTTGCTTTCCCGATGGGGCGATCTCGCCGCTTAAGCTGCTGGCAGCCGCGGCGCTGCCCACACTGGTGGCTGCGGCAATGTTCATGCTGCCCAAGAGCTTCTGACGATTCAATGCCTGTGTGCAAAACCGGCTAAAATCATCTGGTTCTATGGGGATAAATTCGTGCCTATCTATGCTTATAAGTGCAGCGCCTGCGATCACGCGCAGGATGTACTGCAAAAAATGTCAGATCCGTTGCTAACCGTCTGCCCCGAATGCGGCCAGGACACCTACGTCAAACAAGTGACCTCGGCTGGTTTTCACTTGAAGGGCACCGGTTGGTATGTGACCGATTTCCGCAACAACGGCAGCAATGCCAAGCCCGACGCGGCCGCATCAGTGGCAGGATCCGCCGGTACGGCGGCGCCTGCGTCCGCTGCAGCGCCGGCACCGGCTGCTGCGGCAGCGTCCGCAGCATCGGCTGCCGCACCAAAGCCGCCAGCCAGCACTTCTTCATCCTGACGGGCTCGTCAATACGGAATGCGCTTTTTTAAACGATACTTTATTACCGGCTTGCTGATCTGGATCCCGCTGGTCATTACGATCTGGGTAATCACCTTGCTCATAGGCACGTTGGAAAGCGTCGTGCCGGCTTTTCTCACGTCCCAGTCGCTGTTCGGCCACCGCATTCCTGGCTTCCAGCTGCTTCTGGTGCTTGTGGTTGTGCTTGTCACCGGACTGCTGGGCGCCAACTTCATCGGGCGGGCCATGGTGGACCGCTGGGAACAGCTGCTGGGCCGCATTCCGTTGGTGCGTTCGATCTATCATTCGGTCAAGCAGGTTAGCGACACGGTCCTGGCACCCAACGGGCAGGCCTTCCGCAATGCCGTGCTGGTGCAGTATCCGCGCCATGGTTCCTGGACCATCGCCTTTCTTACCGGCGCGCCTTCCGGTGAAGTGGCCGAAAGCCTGGGCGAAGATTTTGTCAGCGTTTATGTGCCCACCACGCCCAACCCAACGTCCGGATTTTTCCTGATGATGCCGCGCGCCGATGTCAGAATGCTCGACATGACCGTCGACGCCGCGCTGAAGTACATCGTTTCCATGGGCGTCGTAGCGCCCGCAGCCGTCAAATTCGTCGATGCGGTATCCGTTGTCGACGCGGCGCACAGCATCGACCAGATCGACTCGGCCGACAATGCCGGCACAGACCCGCGGCAGCCCTGACCCTTTATTGTGTAGTTACAGAATTTTTATACGGAGTATTCGTTGATGCGTACCTGCTATACCGGCGAGGTTAGTAAAGTCCACCTGAACCAGACTGTGACGCTGTTCGGTTGGGTCCATCGTCGTCGCGATCATGGCGGTGTCATTTTCATCGACCTGCGCGACCGTGCCGGCTTGGCGCAAATTGTGGTGGATCCCGACAATGTCCAGGCATTCGAGACAGCCGAGCGCATCCGCAACGAGTTCTGCGTACGCATCACAGGCTTGGTGCGCCTGCGCCCCGAAGGCACCAGCAATGTTGATCTGGCCTCCGGCGAAATCGAAGTCCTGTGCCGTGACATCGAAATATTGAACGCTTCGGTGACGCCGCCATTTCAGCTCGACGACGACAATCTGTCCGAAACGACGCGCCTTACGCACCGCGTGCTTGACCTTCGCCGTCCGCAAATGCAACGCAATCTTATGCTGCGCTACCGCGTGTCGATCGAGGTGCGCAAGTACCTGGACAACCTTGGCTTCATCGATATCGAAACGCCCATGCTCACCAAGAGCACGCCCGAAGGCGCCCGCGATTATCTCGTCCCCTCGCGCGTCAACGCCGGCGAATTCTTCGCGTTGCCCCAATCGCCGCAGTTGTTCAAGCAAATGCTGATGGTGTCGGGCTTTGATCGTTATTACCAAATTACCAAGTGCTTTCGCGACGAAGACTTGCGCGCCGATCGGCAGCCTGAGTTCACCCAGATCGATTGCGAAACCTCGTTTCTGAACGAAGAGCAAATACGCGAAATCTTCGAAGGCATGATTCGCCACGTGTTCGCGGTGGTGCAGAAGGTGGATTTGCCAGCCCAATTCCCCATCATGGCCTGGGCTGAAGCCATGAACCGCTTTGGCTCGGACAAGCCCGATTTGCGCGTCAACCTTGAATTCATCGACATCGCCGATTTAATGCGCGACGTCGACTTCAAGGTGTTTTCAACGCCGGCCAACGATGCCGGCTGCCGCGTTGTTGCCTTGCGCATCCCGGGCGGCGCCACCATGCCGCGCAGCGAGATCGACGCCTATACAAAATTTGTGGGCATCTACGGTGCCAAGGGCCTGGCGTACATCAAGGTAAACGATGTTGCCGCCATCCCTGAAGGCTTGCAGTCGCCCATAGTCAAGAATATAAATCCGGACGCCCTGAAAGCGTTAATGGCTCGCACCGGTGCGCAAAGCGGCGACCTCATCTTCTTCGGCGCCGACAAGACCAAGGTTGTCAACGATGCCATGGGCGCGTTGCGGGTCAAGATCGGCCATAGCGAATTCGGCAAGGAAAACGGCTTGTTCGAGGCCGCCTGGAAGCCATTGTGGGTCGTCGACTTCCCCATGTTCGAGTACGACGAACAGGAAGGTCGCTATTTTGCCGCGCATCATCCGTTCACCAGCCCCAAAGATGGTCATGAAGACTATCTGGAAACCGACCCGAGCCGTGCCTTGGCCAAGGCCTATGATATGGTCTTGAACGGCTGGGAAATGGGCGGCGGCTCGGTGCGTATCCACCGGGCGGACGTGCAAAACAAAGTATTCCGTGCCCTGAACATCCAGGCCGATGAAGCCCGCGAAAAGTTCGGCTTCCTGCTCGATGCCTTGCAGTATGGCGCGCCGCCGCACGGCGGCGTGGCGTTCGGGCTGGATCGGCTGGTCACCATGATGGCCGGCGCAGAGTCCATACGCGATGTCATTGCGTTTCCCAAGACGCAACGTGCACAATGTCTGCTCACGCAGGCGCCTTCCGTGGTCGACGAGAAGCAATTGCGCGAATTGCATATTCGCCTGCGCAATACGGAAGTCAAGCAGGCATAACTCAACCAGGGGGGTGCCGGTGTCGGTAATCCGAGTCGTAAGCTACAACATTCATAAGGGCAAGTCCGCCACGGGAAGCCGCGAATCGTTGTCAGACTTGCGGCTGGGCTTATACAACCTGCGCCCCGACTTGCTCTTCATGCAGGAAGTGCAGGGCAGGAACGAACGCTTCGTCAGTCTGGACGCACAGCACGAATCCCTGGGGGCAGTCTTGTCCATGCAGACGGCCTACGGCTGCAACGCCGTGCACGAGCGCACAGACCACGGCAACGCCCTTTTGTCGCGTTACCCCATACTCCAACACGAAAATCAGGACATTTCCGATCACAAGATGGAGCAGCGCGGCTTGCTGCACGCGGTAGTCGAAATCAACAGCACGCCGGTGCACTGCCTAGTGGTTCACCTGGGTCTGTTCGCAGGGGGGCGGTCGCGCCAAGTGGCGGCATTGGTCGAGCGCATCAAACGGCTGGTGCCCGAGGACGAGCCGGTTCTTATCGCGGGCGACTTCAACGACTGGAACAATCGGCTGGCGCCGCTGTTCGTGCAGCAACTTGGACTTTATGAGGTTTTTGCCGTCGCCCCGCACAACCCGTATCCAGGTAAGTTGCGCACATCCGTGACCCGGTGGCGCGACAGCCTTAGCCCGTTTCCACGCGCCAGGCCGCTGGCGCAGAAGGTTCATGAACTTGGCATCAATGGCGGCGCACGGCTTACGCTGCCGCCACGCACGTTCCCCGCAGCGTTCCCGTGGCTGCGGCTGGATCGCATTTATCAACGCGGCTTTGCCGTTCGCAGCGCCCGGGTGCTGCAGGGTTCGCCATGGAAGCAAATGTCGGATCATGCGCCGCTTTTCGCCGAGCTCGAACTACCGTGAACGATGGTATGGGTACGCCCGATAACCCCATGGGTTATGCCCCCGACGAGCTCGACCGCCAGTACAACGCGCGCGCATCGGTTCCCAATTGCCTTGATTACCTGCGCGAATACGCCGACGCCAGCGCGCGGGCGCGGCATGCTCTGGACGCCAGGTTGTCGGTGGCCTATGGCGCGCATCCAGACGAAACGCTGGATATTTTTCCCGCAGCAACGCCCGCCGCGCCTGTGTATTTCTATTTGCATGGCGGCTACTGGCGGGCACTCTCGAAAGACGACTCCAGTTTCATGGCGCCGACATTTCATGCGGCTGGCGCAACCGTGGTGGCTGTGAACTATTCCCTGGCACCCGGCGCAAGCCTGGATGTCATTGTGGACCAGTGTCGCCGTGCGCTTGCCTGGGTATACCACCATGCCGGGCAATATCACGGCGATCCGGCGCGGCTGCATGTCAGTGGAAGCTCGGCGGGGGGCCACCTTGCCGCCATGTTGCTGGCTCCGGGCTGGCATGGTGAATGCGGGATACCAGGCAATGCCATTCATAGCGCCAGTCTTATCAGCGGCCTGTTCGATCTGCGCCCACTCGTTCATACGCATATCAACGACTGGGCCAGGATGACGGCGGACGCCGCGTTGGCGCTTAGCCCGCAGTTCCAGCTGCCAGTGCCGGATTGCCCGGTGCTGGTCGCCTGGGGCGAGCTGGAAACGGCCGAATTCAAAAGGCAAAGCCTTGACTATGCCGCAGCGTTGACGCGCCACGGCGTGGCGGTCCAGTTGCTTGAAGTTGCACAAGCCGACCACTTCAGTATTCTGCTGACCTTGCAGCACCGTAACTCGCCTCTGAGCCAGGCGGTGTCCGGCCTTATGGGCCCGGCACACGCGAACATCTGAAGGCAACGGAGCGGCCATGGCACACAAAGCCCTGACCTTCGATTGGTATGAAGGCAACCAGATAGACCTTCTTCATAATGGCGAGGAATTCTTCCCGGCGCTGTGCGCGGCGATCCGCGCCGCCACGCGCAGCGTGCACCTCGAAACGTATATCTTCAATCTGGACAAGACCGGCTTGCTGGTGCTGGACCACCTGCGGCAAGCGTGCGAACGTGGGGTCAAAGTGCGGGTCGTCATCGACGGGTTCGGCAGCAACAAGCATGCTGTGGAAATTTGCCGGCGGCTGGCGGCCATGGGCGCCCAGTACCGCGTCTATCGTCCCGAGCCCACCGGCCTGCGCCACATGACCTTCGATCTGCGCCGTCTGCGCCGCCTGCATCGCAAAGTGGCCGTCATCGACGACGCCATAGGCTTTGTCGGCGGCATCAATATCCTGGACGACTATGAAGACGTTCCCGACGATGGCCAGGGGTTGCGCCCGCGCTTCGATTTTGCCGTCAGGCTGCAGGGCCCGATCGTGGGCGGGGTGGCTCGCACGCAGCGCGCGCTATGGTTGCGCATGGCATGGCGCCGGCGCGACGACTGGGCGCTGTTTTATCGTCGTCTGACGCAATGGATCGCCAGACGGCAGGCGCTACAAACCCGTCACGGACCGAGCTTCCAGCCGGGGATGCGGGCGGCCCTGCTGCTGCGCGATAACCTTCGATTCCGCCAGACGATCGAAGACGTCTATTTGCACGCCATCGCGCGCGCCGAACACGACGTTCTGGTGGCCAATGCCTACTTCTTTCCGGGTCGGCGCCTGCGCAAGGCGATCAAACGCGCCGCACGCCGCGGCGTGCGGGTAAGGTTGCTGCTGCAGGGGCGGTCCGAATACCCCATGCAATACCGGGCCTGCCGCTATATGTACGGCAAGCTGCTGGACGATGGCGTTGAAATTCACGAATACATGGCAAGCTACCTGCATGCCAAAGTGGCGGTGATGGACGACAACGCCATGGTGGGGTCGTCCAACCTGGATCCCTTCAGCCTGCTTCTGGCACGCGAAGCCAATGTCTACATCCAGGATGCCGGTTTTGCCGCTGAACTCAAGTCCGCACTGGAGGCCGAGATGAACAAGGACGCCCGGCGCGTCACGCGCGAACAGCTGGAGGGCCGCAGCTTCATTGGTCGATGGATCGATACCTTTGCCTATTACATGCTGCGCGTGGGCGTGGCGCTTACCGGTAAATCGTCCGAATACTAGCCCGGC
>CAZONP010000105.1:0-8226 GCA_964581155.1 uncultured Candidimonas sp.
CGTCATCGAGGCCGATGAATACGACACCGCGTTCTTCGACAAGCGTTCCAAGTTCGTCCACTACCGGCCGCGCACGGCCGTGCTCAATAACCTTGAATTCGACCACGCGGATATCTTTCCGGACCTTGCCGCCATCGAGACTCAGTTTCATCACCTGGTGCGCACCATACCCTCTCAAGGCCGAATCCTGTGTCCGGCGGATTGCGCTGCGATCGACAGGGTATTGGCGCGCGGCTGCTGGACGCCGGTCCAGACCTTTGGCGACCAGGGTCAGTGGCGCGTCGACCCCGGCGACGACCCCTCGCATTTTGGCGTATTCCACAACGGGTCGCATGCGGGCACCGTCAGTTGGACGCTTAGTGGAAAACATAATCAGCTGAACGCACTGGCGGCGCTCGCAGCCGCTGAACATGTGGGCGTCGCACCGCAGGTCGGCGCCGCCGCGTTGTCGGCGTTCAACGGCGTAAGGCGGCGTATGGAACGACGGGGCACGGTCAACGGCATCACGGTGTATGACGACTTCGCCCACCATCCCACCGCCATCGCCACTACGCTGCAGGGCCTGCGCAAGCAAAACGGAAACAATCGCATTCTTGCCGTGATCGAGCCTCGCTCGAACACAATGAAACTGGGATCAATGGCTTCCCGGCTGCCCGAAGCACTGGGCGATGCCGATCTAAGTTTTTGCTATGGCGCCTCAGAGGGCAAGCATGCACTGGGCTGGGACCCGCAAGAAGTGTTGGCGCCGCTGGGCGCGCGCGCGTCGGCTTACGACGATCTGGACACAATGACCACGGCTATTTGCGATGCCGCCCGCCCCGGCGACGCCATTGTAGTCATGAGCAACGGCAGCTTCGGCGGCATTCATCAGCAACTTCTCGACGGCCTCACGGCCAAGGACGCGCCATGATTCTCTACCTGCACGGTTTCCGTTCGTCCCCCGCCTCGCTTAAAGCCCGCCTGATGGCCGGCGCCATGCGCGACCGCGGTCTATCGGAGCAATGGCGGTGCCCGCAGTTGCCCGCCAGTCCGCGCCGCGCCATGGAATTGGCCACGCACCTTATCGAGCAAGCCGTCCGGGAACGCGGCCTGGACCCCGAAAAAGAGCTCGTCATCATTGGATCGTCCTTGGGCGGCTACTATGCAACCTGCCTGGCGGAACACTGGAAGTGCCGCGCGGTCTTACTTAACCCAGCGGTCTACGCCGCGCGCGACCTGGCCACCCAAGTAGGCGAGCAAACCATGTTTCACTCCGGCGATACATTTATGTTCCTGCCGGAATACGTCGACGAACTGGCTGAAATGGCGGTGGGCAGGCCGGCCCACCCAGAGCGATACTATGTGCTGGCTGCCAAGGGCGACGAAGTCCTGGACTGCAATGAAACGATCGCCTGGTTCGCGGGTTCGCAAGGTCATATCATGGAAGGCGGAGATCACGGATTGTCTGATTTTGAACGCTGGATGCCCGATGTGCTGGCATTCGCACTGGATGCTGCCTGACCCATTACCCACACCGACGCGGCACCAAGCCCGTCACCACGGAAAATTATGTACGTTCTTTACGAAGACAGCGGTAACTTCAAGGCCGAGAAAATATTCTCGCAAAGCGACACCACAATGCAAGTGGAGTCGGAATCCGGCAAGCGCAGCAAAATCAAAACTGCGACCGTGCTGTTCAGCTTCGAGCAGCCGGCGCCGGCCGCCATGCTGGAACAGGCCCATGCCCTTGCAAAAACGCTGGAAATCGATTTTCTTTGGGAATGCGCGCCCCAGGAAGAGTTCGAGGCCACGGCGTTCGCCGCCGACTATTTCGGCCATACGCCAAGCGCGGTTGAAAAAGCGGGCCTTCTCTTTGCCTTGAGCAGCGCGCCCGCCTATTTCCACCGGCGCGGCAGGGGCGCCTACCGGCCGGCCCCTCCAGACATTCTGGCTGCGGCGCTTGCCGCCATCGAAAAAAAGCAAAAACAGGCCGCGCAGCAAAAAGAATGGACGGACCAGATGGTTGCAGGCCAACTTCCAGATCCGATCGCCGAGGTGGCCAATACACTGCTGACCCGTCCCGACAAGAACACACTGCAGTGGAAGGCGTTCGACGCCGCCGTTACCCAGTTGCAAACCACACCAGCAAAGCTGCTGCTCGACCTGGGCGCGTGGCCGCACGCCCTGGCGGTGCACCAGCATCGTTTCATGGCCGACAACTTCCCACGCGGCACAGAATTCGCCGCTGTCGAACTTGGCGATATCGGCGGCGACTTGCCCGAGACGGACGTCGAAGCCTATTCCATCGATGACACGAGCACGACGGAAGTGGACGATGCCTTGTCGGTGGTCCAGTTGGGCAATGATCTGGTCCGTATCGGCATCCATATCGCGGTCCCCGGCCTGGCGGTAAACCGGGACAATGAGCTGGACAAGCTGGCGCGCACCCGCATGTCGACCGTCTACATCCCCGGGCACAAGATACCCATGCTGCCCAAGGAATTGATCAGCGCCTTCTCTTTGGACGCGGGCCTCTTGCGGCCGGCCTTGTCGCTATACGTGACGGCCAATCTCGTCACCGGCGAACTCGTGTCAACGGAAACCCGGCTGGAACGCATCAGGGTCCGCGAGAACCTGCGGCACAACACGTTGGACGAATTCGTCACCGACGAAGCACTGGCCGATCCCGGGTCCGAACTGCCCTACAGTCACTGGCTGCGTCCGCTATGGCAAATGGCCGAACATTTAAGCGCGCAGCGCGACCTGGCTCGTGGAAAGCCCGAGAACAATAACCGGATCGAGTATTCGTTTGTTCTGAACGGACCGCCCGACGATCCGGACACACCGGTCCTTCTGGTGCCTCGACGTCGCAATGCTCCGCTGGACAGACTCGTGGCCGAATACATGATTCTCACCAATAACATCTGGGGCGGCTTGCTTGCGCAACACGGCGTGCCGGGCATTTACCGGTCGCAGCAGATGGGGCGCGTGCGCATGTCCACACAAGCCTTGCCGCACGAGGCCATTGGCGTGCCGCAGTATGCGTGGTCCACCTCACCGCTGCGCCGCTATGTGGACCTGGTCAACCAAGGGCAGGTGCTGGCCACCGCCCAGCATGGTGTATCGGCAAGGCTGGTGGCGCCATTCAAGCCGAAGGACGCCGACCTCTATGCCATCATTGGCGCCTTCGACTCGCAGTATGCGGTCTGGAACGACTATCAGTCCGCCATGGAACGCTACTGGTGCATGCGCTGGATGCAGCAACAGGGCATGCAAACGGTACAGGCCAGCGTATTGCGCGACGACCTGGTGCGGCTGGACTGCGCACCGTTCGTCACGCGGGTGGGCGGCATGCCGGCGCTGGAGCGCGGCCATATCGTCACCCTGGATATTCTGGGATACGACGAACTGGCTCTTGAACTGGACTGCCGCCTGCGCGAAATTTCAGCGGCCGCCTGATCTTTTATTTTTCTTCGTGGGGTAGCCATGCCGACCCTTTCCGCCCTGTTATTGCGCGTGCGACTGCCCCGCAACGACTACCTTCGCGTCGCGCTGGTCTTGTCGCTGGCCATACACGCCGGCGTGCTGGCCTTGCGCCTGACCGACCCACCGGCATTCGCCCCGCCGGTCAACGCGCTGGAGGTAACGCTGGTGAATGCGCAGAGCCAGGTCGCCCCCCTATCGCCGCGCATACTCGCACAAAAGCAATTGGACGGCGGCGGAGAGGCGTCCGGGGGGCAGGCAGCCTCGCCTCTACCACGCACAGCCGCCCAATCGCCCGACGAAGTAGTGCTTGCCGCCTTGCGCAAGCGGCAGCAAGAGCTCGAAGCCGAACAGCAGAAACTTTATATGCAGTTGCTGTCGCAACAGAAGGCGCAGCCGCAGCGCGAGCAACCCGACGCGGTCCAGGACGCGGACGACGCGGGAACCGACACGCGCGACCAGGAAAGCCTTATTGTCAATGCGCGCATCAGCGTGTTGAAAGACCGGATCGAGCGCTATAACGCGCAGCCGCGCAAGCAATTTTCCGGGCCATCTGCCCGCGCGGTCGACTATGCCGACTACGTGGAAGCCTGGCGCCAGAAAATCGAACTGCTCGGTACGGAGCATTATCCGCAAGAGGCTCGCGGCAAAGTGTACGGCAGCCTGCAACTGACTGTTTACATCCGCAAGGACGGTTCGGTCGAGCGCACCGAGATCGATCGACCTTCGCCCCATGCCGTGCTTAACCTGGCCGCAACCCGTATTGTGCAGTTGGCGGCACCCTTCGCGCCCCTACCCCCGTCAATGGCGAACGACACCGACGTATTCGCCATCACACGTACCTGGAATTTCATGAATCAACAACTGGAAACCGTAAGCCCGTGACTGCAAGCATCTCCTGTAAACGTTACGCGGTCATCGGCAACCCCGTGGCACATAGCCGCTCGCCATTCATTCATCAACAATTTGCCGGCCAGACCGGGCTTGCACTCGAGTACGGCATAATCCAGGCACCCCTCGACGCCTTCGAGGCGTGCGTTGCCGACTTCTTTGCCAATGGCGGCTCCGGCCTCAATGTCACCGTGCCCTTCAAGGAACGCGCGTGCGCCCTGGCACAAGGCAATCTAAGCGCCCGCGCGCAATTGGCCGGGGCAGTCAATACACTATGGATGGAGCAAGGGGTTGTGCACGGTTGCAATACCGACGGCGTGGGGCTTCTTGACGATTTGTCACGGCTCGGCCATACGCCCGAACGCAAACGAATTCTGTTGATAGGCGCGGGCGGCGCCGCACGGGGCGCGGCCTTCCCGTTGCTGGAAGCAGGATGCGACGCGCTATGCATCGTCAATCGTAGCCCTGACCGCGCCACACAACTGGCGGCGGAATTGAGCCGGCAACTTCCTGACATGGCGGCGCGCGTATCGGCGGGCGGCCTTGAATGCAGTGCCGGCACATGGGACATCGTCATCAATGCAACCTCCACCAGCTTGACCGACGCGTCCCTGGATTTGCCCGGCTTGCGTTATGCGCGCGATTCGCTGGCCTACGACTTGGTCTATGCGGCCACGCCGACCTCGTTCATGCGGCATGCGCAAGGCCTTGGCGCCACCGCCGTCGCCGATGGTCTGGGCATGCTGGTTGGCCAGGCGGCTGCCAGCTTCGCCATCTGGCATGGCATATCCCCCAGGATCGAACCCGTACTTCTGGCCGTGCGCGCCCAGCTTGTTAGCGCTTAGTGGCATGGCGACCAGAAGGCTAAACAAAACGAAGCTATTCGCCGCAGGACTGCTAGTAGCGTTTTTTGCCGTTCTGCTCTATCAGTTCGGTCTTTTTGTAATGGTGCTCTGGCTTAGCGTGCGCAACCCCGGCAGCAGTGCCTTCATGGACGCACGATTGGCCGAGCTAAGGCAATCAGAACCGGACACCAGCCTGAAATACCAATGGGTGCCGTATGAGCGCATAGGCGCGTCGCTGAAACGCGCCGTCATTGCATCCGAAGACGCCAATTTCACGGACCACGAAGGCGTGGAGTGGGACGCGATACGCAAGGCGTGGGAATACAACCGCCAACAGGCGGCGCGCGGCAAGGCAAAGGTTCGGGGCGGCTCCACCATTACGCAACAGTTGGCCAAGAACCTGTTCCTGTCGGGGTCGCGCACATACATGCGTAAAGGCCAGGAATTGGTGCTGACCTACATGATCGAATTCACTATGAGCAAAGAGCGAATTCTGGAACTGTATCTGAACGTCGCCCAATGGGGCACCAACGTATTCGGGGCCGAGGCGGCGGCGCGCCATTATTTCGATGTCGGCGCAAACAACCTTAGCCGGCAACAGGCCGCGCGCCTGGCGGCCATGCTGCCCAATCCCGCCTATTACGACAAGCACCGGAACACCTCGTATCTGCGAGCCCGTACAGCCACCATATTGAAACGCATGCGACAGGCGGAAATCCCCGGGTGACACGGGTCGCGCCCGCGCAGCAAATGGTAAGCTTGTGCTTTCGCTTCGCCCGGTTTCCGATTTAGGCCAACACTCTACATGCGCACAGCTCGCCGTTATCTCGCTCGCGAAATTTATCGCTCAAGCGCCGTGGTCCTGATGGCGCTCATCGGGCTGTTCACGTTTTTCGCCCTGATCGAAGATCTGGACAATGTCGGCAAGAAGTTCACCTTGATGAACTTGTTCTACATGCAGGCGTTGGCCATGCCCACCCGCTTGTATGACTTGTTGCCCATCGGCTTGCTGATTGGAGCCATACTGGCGCTGGCAGGCCTTGCGCAACGCAATGAGCTCGTCATCCTGCGGGTATCCGGCGTCAGCGGCATGAAGCTGCTGGTCATGCTTTGGGTGGTGACCATACCGCTGGTGGCAGGCGCGTTCCTGCTTTCCGAAGTTATCACCCCAGCCGCCGAATTAAAGTCCAGCGAAGCCAGTCTGCTGCTTATGGGCAGGTCCGACGGCAGCCGCCTGAATAGCGGCTACTGGTTCCGGGAAACCGATCCGCAGGGCGGCACACGCATCATAAATATTTCGCAGCTCAAGCCCAACGGCGATGTTGCCGAGGTCACGCTTTTCGAGTTCGGACGCGAACGGGAATTGTCCTCGCTTTCGCAGGCACAGACCGGCCACTTCACCAATGGCACGCTAGTCCTGAACCAGGTTGTACAGACGCAAATTGGTGCCGAATCCTTATCCGCGCTGGCCGATGCCAAGAAGCCCGATGGCCCTCTTACTCACATCGAATCCGAAGCACAACGCGTACTTCAGACCACGCTCACGCCGCAACGTCTAATCGCGCGCATACTCACGCCGGAACGCATGTCCATGCTGGACTTGCTGGACTACATCAGCTATCTGGAAAGCAATCAACTGCAGACCGACAGGCAGATCGTGGCACTGTGGCGCAAAATGGCCTACCCCTTCACGCTGCTCGTCATGATCACCATTGCCGCTCCCATCGGGTTCATGCAGACCCGGCGCGGCGGCGTGGGCAGCAAGGTGTTTGTGGGCATTCTGCTGGGCGTGGGGTTTTTCATGCTGAACCAGCTCGCGCTCAACGTTGGGATGTTAAGCAAGTGGGCGCCCTGGATTACCGCGCTGGTTCCCAATATTGGTGCGCTGCTGCTTGCGCTGGGCGCCCTGATCCTGATGGAGAATCAGCACAATGTGCGCCGCTTCAATCAGACGCGCTGGCCATGGAGCAAGTCGCCGGCATGAACGCAGCTCCCGACATCTGGATGGTAGGCGACCTGCAAGGGTGCTGCTACCCCCTGCACGAACTACTGGCTCAGCCCGATATCGTGTCCAATCCCCACGCCCGATTCTGGTTCGCCGGCGACCTGGTGAACCGCGGACCCGACTCGTTGGGCACGCTAAGAACCATCATGGCGCTGGGCGACCGGGCAACCGTCGTACTGGGGAATCACGACTTGCATCTGCTTGCCGTCGCCGCCGGCATCAAGCGGCCCGGCAAATCCGATACGTTCCACGACATCTTGGGCGCCCCCGATGCGCAAGACATGATCGACTGGCTGCGGCATTGCCCGATGGCGCATTACGAACATAAACACTTGCTCGTCCATGCCGGCGTACTTCCCAAGTGGGACGTGGCAAAAACCTTGTCGCTGGCCGCGGAGGTTGAAGCCGCCTTGCGCGGACCGGACTGGAAGGTCATGCTGGGCAAAATGTATGGCAATGAACCAGGTCATTGGAACGACGAATTTCACGGAGGCAAGCGCCTGCGCGTCATCATGAACGCCCTGACCCGAATGCGCATGTGCAATCGCGTCGGCCATATGGAATTATCGTACAAGGGGGAGCCCTTCAACGACGGCCATCTCATGCCCTGGTTCGATGTCCCCGACCGCGCGATCGACCAGGACACCATCGTGTTCGGGCATTGGTCCACCCTGGGCTTGCTGATACGGCCCGACGTCATCTGCCTGGACACGGGCTGCATCTGGGGCCGCAAGCTCAGCGCGCTAAGGTTGCACGACCATAAGCTCTTGCAGATCGCCTGCCGGCCATACCAGACGCCGCATAGCCATTAGTCTGCTTCCGCGTCCTGCCTGACCACCACCCGCCGTATGGCATGATGCGCCTGAGCCGCAATTGCCGCGCGGCCATGCTCCTGACAGTATTCGGCACCGAATATGGGCGGAAAATCCAGGCGCACCGAAACCCCGCGTGCGCGCAGCAAGAACCATAGGTTGTCCAGCATGCTTTGGTCGCCAACGAACGCGGCGCGGTCGCTTCGCCGGC
>CAZONP010000106.1:0-1546 GCA_964581155.1 uncultured Candidimonas sp.
CATGGGTGTAGTTGTCGGCGCCCGGGCCATCGTCTTCGGCCTGACCCAGCCGTTTGACCAAAGCCATGCAAAGGGCGCGCAGTTCGTCGATTTGCTTCTGCTGCTCGTAAACCAAACGGCTGAGCTCCTGCGTCAGGTCGTCCTGGGCGGTGACTTTGATTTCGATGTTGATCAGGCGATCTTCTGTGCTCACGGGGCATCCTGCCACTAAGAAAGCGCCATTTTAGCCTGTGCGGACATGAGCGGGGGCCCAGCAGGCGCCCCCCGCTCATACGTGGGAACGCTACAGCAGGTTGCGCAGTACGTACTGCATGATTCCGCCATGCCGGTAATAACTGGCTTCCCCCGGGGTGTCGATACGGACCAGTGCCTGGAATTCGATATTGTCCGCCCTGACACGAACCGTGGCCGGTGTGCTGCCCTGATTCAAGGCCGTTATGCCGATGATGTCGTAAGACTCTTCACCAGTCAGGCCCAGCGTGGCCGCGTCCTGCCCTTCGATGTATTGCAGGGGAAGTACACCCATGCCCAATAAATTTGAGCGGTGAATGCGTTCGTAGGACTCGGCGATGACAGCTCGCACGCCCAGCAGTACCGTACCCTTGGCGGCCCAGTCGCGCGAGGATCCCGACCCATATTCCTTGCCGGCCAGGATAATTAAAGGCTTACCTGCGGCCAGGTAGGCGCGAGACGCGTCGAAAATGGTGGTTACCGGAGCATCGGCTTGGGTGAAGTCGCGCGTGTAGCCGCCTTCCGTACCCGGTGCAAGCTGATTGCGCAGCCGCACATTGGCGAACGTGCCACGTATCATGACTTCGTGATTGCCCCGGCGCGATCCGTAGGAATTGAAGTCCTTGGCGGCAACGCCATGGGTGGAAAGATAGGCGGCGGCCGGCGAATTACGTGCGATGGAACCGGCAGGACTGATGTGGTCGGTGGTGACCGAATCCCCCAGCTTGGCCAGCACGCGCGCACCGGCGATGTCGGCCACCGGTTCCGGATTGCGCGGCATGTCCTGGAAATAAGGCGGCTTGCGCACGTAGGTGGATGTTTCCACCCAGTCGAAGATATCGCCCTGCGGCGTGGGAAGTTCCCGCCAACGCGCATCGCCGGCGAACACGTCGGCATAGCCGCTGGTGAACATGTCGGAGACGATAGCGGATTCGACGACGGCGGCGACATCGGCTGCGGACGGCCAGATATCTTTCAGGAAGACGTCATTGCCTTCGGTATCCTTGCCCAGCGCAGCGGTCATCAGGTCAGTGTCCATGGTGCCCGCCAGGGCATATGCCACCACCAACGGCGGCGACATGAGGTAGTTCATTTTGACTTCGGCGTGGATGCGGCCTTCAAAGTTGCGGTTGCCCGACAAGACCGAAACCACCGATAAGTCGTGTTCGGCCACGGCCGCGCTGACTTCGGGGATGAGTGGGCCGGAATTTCCGATACAGGTCGTGCAGCCGTATCCGACCAGGTTGAATCCCAATGCTTCCAGGTATGGCGTGAGCCCCGCGCGGTCGTAATAGTCGGTGACCACGCGCGACCC
>CAZONP010000106.1:1646-8194 GCA_964581155.1 uncultured Candidimonas sp.
GGGCTCATGTTGCCGATGGTTGCGCGATTGGCCAGCGGCACGGCGGCAACGCCGGGACCATAGAATTCCACGAATTTACCTACGACGCGGTGTTGGCGCAAGCGCTCGGTGATGGTTAGCACCAGGTCCGTGGCGGTGGAACCTTCGGGCAATGACCCCGTAAGCTTGAAGCCCACGACCCGCGGAATCAGCATGGAGATGGGCTGCCCAAGCATGGCGGCTTCGGCCTCGATACCGCCCACGCCCCATGCAACGACACCCAGACCGTTGACCATGGGCGTATGCGAGTCGGTGCCGACACAGGTGTCCGGGTAGGCGGCGGTTACCCCGTCACGTTCCTGGGTGAAAACAACGCGCGACAGATGTTCAAGATTGACCTGGTGCACGATGCCGGTACCCGGCGGCACGACCTTGAAATCGTTGAACGCCGTTTGCCCCCAGCGCAGAAATTGGTAGCGCTCTATATTGCGCTGGTATTCGATGTCCACGTTTTCCTGGAAGGCCGACGCGGAGCCGAACGAGTCGACAATGACCGAGTGATCAATGACGAGTTCGACCGGGGCCAGGGGATTGATGCGGGCCGGGTCCCCGCCAAGTTCACGCATGGCTTCGCGCATGGCGGCAAGATCCACCACGGCGGGCACGCCGGTAAAATCCTGAAGCACGACGCGCGCAGGGGTAAAGGCAATTTCGGTGGAGGGCTGGGCGTTCTCGTCCCAAGAGGCCAGCGCGCGGATATCGTCTGCGGTGATGTCGGCGCCATTTTCAGTGCGCAACAGGTTTTCGAGCAGTATCTTCAAGCTGTAAGGAAGACTGGCCACGTCCGCCCCTGGTTCCCGGATGGCATCGAGGCGGTATATTTCGTAAGGCTTGCCGCCTACATCGAGGGTGCTGCGGGATCCGAAAGTATTGGCAATGTCCATGGCGCAATCTCCTGTGCAAGACAACATTCCACCGATGCGATGGTAAGCAGCTACCTTATCACGCGCAAACTCATTTGCCCACAATGGCATTCCGGGCTATCCGGAGAATGGTTGACCTGGACGCTATAGTGACGGGAGCCCTTTGCCGCCACTTGCGCGCCAGCCAATCCAGCCAGGAATCCACCATGCCCTTTCCCTCTTTCTTCGACACCACCGCGCGCATCACCATGCGGGATCCATTGGCCCAATTCCTTGGCGCCGCGCACGACGGACTTATTGAATATTCGTATACCGATGTCGTGAAACTAGCCGGCCACTCGTGCCCAACCGTTGCCGGCGCCTACCTGATGACGCTGAAGGCGTTAAAGCACTTGTACGGCACCGGCGTGCCCGAACGCGGGGACATCACCGTGCGCTTTCGCGACGACCAGACCAATGGCGTAACCGGCGTCATCGCCAACGTTGTCGGCTTCATTACGGGTGGCACGACCGACAATGGCTTCAAAGGCTTGGCCGGCAAATTCGACCGCCGTGAGCGCCTGTTCTTCAACGCGCCTATCGAAACCGAGCTTGAATTCCAAAGAAACGACACCGGGGCCACGTGCGGCGTGGATTTCCATGCTTCGGTCGTGCCACCGTCACCCGAGCTGATGCCGGCACTGCATCGCATGCTGGCCGGATCAGCCACCGACGACGAGTGCCGGCGCTTCGGGCAGGCGTGGCAGCGGCGCGTCGAGCAAATCCTTGAAAATGCCGACCGCCCGGGTCTTATTACCTGCGGCTGAAACTAGCCTGACGCCCTAGTGCGCCGTTACGTACCGGCTAATGGGTTTCTCGCGCAAGATGGTCGCAAGCTGGTCGGCCGGCACCGGCCGGCTGAAGTAGAAGCCTTGCATCTCGTAGCAGCCATTAAGCTGCAGGAAGTTGGCCTGCTCCAGCGTTTCAACGCCTTCGGCGATAACCGCCAGGTCCAGCCCATGGGCCAATGCCACGATGGCGCGGGTAATGGCGGCATCGTTAAGGTCGTGGGTCACATTCTGCACAAACGACCGGTCTATCTTCAAGACATCTATGGGAAACTGCTTCAGGTAGCTTAACGACGAATACCCCGTCCCGAAGTCGTCGATCGACAATGCGACGCCCAGCCGTTTCAGTGCCTTGAGTGCGGCAATGGCCGACTTGGTATCCTGCATGACCGTGCCTTCGGTTATTTCCAGTTCCAGGCAGGCGGGGTCAAGTCCGGTTTCCTCGAGCACCTGCGCCACCTGACTGGCCAGCGTAGTTTCCTGGAACTGGCGCGCCGATAAATTGACCGATATCCGTATGGCCGGCAATCCCTGGTTGCGCCATGCCTGGGCCTGGACGCAAGCCTCTTTCAGCACCCACATGCCGATGGCGCCAATCAGGCCGCATTCTTCGGCAAGTGGAATGAATCGTCCCGGTGGTACCAGGCCCAGCACGGGATGCTGCCAGCGCACCAGTGCCTCTACGCCCACCGTGACACCGGTGCTGAACGTAACTTTAGGCTGGTAGTGCAACAGCAGTTCATTGTTCTTTATTGCGTGATGCAGGTAGCTTTCCATTTCGAGGCGATCACGCAAGTTTTCACCCATGTCCGACGTATAGAAGCGGTAGGCGTTGCGCATGTCTTTCTTGACACTGTTCATGGCCACATGAGCCCGATGCAACAGCCCTTCTTCGTCGGTGTCGTCGTCGGGAAACAGCGTGATGCCTATGCTGGCGCCCAGGAAGACTTCCTGGCCATGTATATGAAATGGATCGCGCAGACATGACAGCAGTTTGTCGGCGAGCGCAGCGGCCTCGTGACCCGACTTGATATCGTTCTGCAGGACAAGAAATTCGTCGCCGCCTTGGCGGGCAAGCGTATCGCCGCCGGCCAACGCACGGCTAAGGCGATGAACACATTCGCGCAGGACCTCGTCGCCGCTCGTGTGCCCGAACGTGTCGTTGATTTTCTTAAAGAAGTCGATATCGACGAAAAGCACTGCCACCATGGTTTGGTTGAAGCGCGCATGGTTCAGCGCTTCTTCGAGCTTGCCGACAATGAGCTGGCGATTGGGCAGGCCAGTGAGCGCATCATGCGTCAATTGATCGACGAGCATTTGCTGAAGGCGGTTGCGTTCTGAAATATCGCGCACGACGGCTATGCTGGTCACGCCAACATCCGTTTTCAGTTCACCCCAGTTAACTTCCGCCGGGAACCAGCCGCCTTGCAGGCGTTGGCACATGATTTCGGGCAATTTTTGATCGCCTTCCCACTGCGGAATAAGGGCTTCGGCGGACAGACCAACCACGGCGTCGCGGTCGCCGCAAAAGACCTCTTCCGCCATGGCGTTCATCATCGATACCTTGCCGGCCGGGTCGATCAGCAGCATGGCGTCCGGGGCAACCTCCAGCAGGGAACGAAACTTATGCTCGCTTTGTGCGAGCGACTGCTCTGACCGCTTCAGGCGCTTGTAGGGTTCTTCCATAGCGTCGACAAAGATCGCCCAATACAAGAACGCGTAGGCGAGCATCTTGTAGACATGGCCCAGGGCATGATAATAATCATCACCGTGGCTATAAACCGAGAAGAAGACCTCGCTCATGGCCATGATGCCAGCGGAGGCGGCAAGGTATGACGTCTTGCGCCGCCGGGTGCGCATGGCCCTTGGTAAAAGGAGCAAAGCCGCCAGCAAATACATGGCGGTCAGCACGTATTCGGCCGTAACCTTGAGTGGGGTCAGGCCCTGGCCCTCGACGAACGTTGCCGGCAAGATTCCCGGCTTGAAAAGAACCAGCCAATAAACGATTGCCGCAATCGATAAACTGGCGGCAAGACTGGTGCTTGCCTTGCGCAAGGCTTCAGAGCGGTACCAGGGCAGCAACGCAACCATAAGGAAGGCCGTTGCAGCAAGAAAGCGTGCGGCCAGCCAGAATTCGATGCCCTTCTGGGTGGAACTGGGGGTTATGAAGTCGGGCATTCCCGGCACGGAAAGCAAATGACCCACGTCCAGCAAGGCCACGCCAAGAAACGCCGATGACAGGATGACAATGCTGCGTGGCATGTCGCCATTGAAACTATGCCAGCCGACCGAAAAGATCATGGCAGCCACGATGACGGCGAATATCTCCATTGCCGTGTGCACCGCCAGATACGACGATGGCAGCGATTGGTTCGCAAAAGGACCGGCCAATACCGCAATCATCAGGACGGCCAGCGACGCAATTACGGTCGACAGTACCCAGAAGCGCCTGGATAATGGCCGCCATTCTGACGAGCGCAAGGCCGTCGGGCTGGGAGTTGGCGGCATCGTTTCCATAGACATCCTTTTGCGATTTAGTTACATCTGTTCTTATATGGTAACCGGTGCGTGTGTCAGTATGGCACGGGCTATGTCCGACAGCGGCAAGCTTGCGTCAACGGCATCCGCCTTGACCGCCTCCTTGGGCATTCCATAGACGACACAACTGGCTTCATCCTGGGCGAACGTGCGGGCGCCGGCATCGCGCATTTCCTTCAGGCCGCGTGCGCCATCGTCGCCCATGCCGGTCATGATAATGCCTACCGCGTTTCGGCCGGCGCAACGCGCCACGGAGCGAAACAGCACGTCGACAGAGGGCCGGTGGCGATTCACCAGAGGCCCGTCGACCACGCTCACATGGTATTGGGAGCCGTTGCGTCCCAACGCCATATGCCGGCCGCCTGGCGCAATCAGGGCCAGCCCCGGCATCACCCGGTCTCCATCCCTGGCTTCGCGCACCTCGATCGCGCACACATCGTTGAGCCGCTGAGCGAACATGGCCGTGAATTTTTCGGGCATATGCTGCACGATGACAATGCCGGTAACCATCCGGGGCAAGCCGGTGAGCACCACTTCCAGGGCCTGCGTGCCTCCCGTCGAGGTTCCGATCGCGACGACATGCTGCGTGGTTTTCGCCATGGCAGCCATAGAGGCCACGGCGGCCACAGGCGGCAACGCCGCCGGCGCACCAGCGGTGCTACGCACCTTCATGTTGGCCTGGCCGGCCGCCTTCACGGCATGAAGCAGGTCGCCCGCCGCATCCTCCATGTTGGCTCTGCGCCCGCCTATGCCGGGTTTGGCCACGACACCGACCGCGCCGGCGGCAAGCGCCTGCATGGATGTTTCGGCGCCCTTCTGGGTCAACGACGAGCAAATCACCACAGCCGTCGGCCGCTCGGCCATGATTTTCTTAAGGAAGGTGATACCGTCCATGCGCGGCATTTCGACGTCAAGCACGATAACGTCCGGCCACGACTTGTTCATGCGCTGCATGGCGAAGATGGGGTCCGCCACGGCGCCCATGACTTCAATGCCGGCGTCTTTCTGCAATACGGCGGTCAAGACCTGGCGGACCACGGCGGAATCGTCCACGATCAGGACACTTATCTTAGTTCGCATTGTTGCCTCATATCGCAGCGACCGCACTGATCCGGCGTGGATCCCTGGTGGTGCTTCACCCACACATCGCCGCTCCAGACGTCGAATATGATATTGCGGTGACCGACGCCGCCCATGTTCTCCGCCGCAATGCGCAGCCCGTACTGGGCAATCAGCTCCCTGGCGGCTTCCGTGTTCCGATACGACACATGAGTCCGGCTCTTGAGGCAAACCTGGCCGCTGAACATGTGCCCGCCGCCAAACAGCTTGATCTGATACTCCCCCGGTTCGGTGCCGGCCGCACGCATCTCGCGCGTCAGCAAGGTCAGGGCTTCGTCCGCATAACGCCCGTCCAGCGTCAACGCCTTGGCGTTGCCGCGACTGGGCAGCATATAGTGGCACATGCAACCGATCTTCAGCCCGGGATGCCAGGCGGTCAGGGAAACGCAAGATCCCAGAACCGTGCGGATGCGCGTATCCCTGTCGCCGAAGTACCACTCACCGGGCTGCAGGAAAATGTCGACGACATGCGCGGGCGTCTTCATCCCGACTGTTTTCGATACACCGACGGCGTAACCGTCGCAAGTGCGTCATTGACGGCGTTCAGGCTTTCGGAATGGCCGACAATCAGGTGACCCCCAGGCTTCAGGGTTTCGACCAGTCGCGCGACAACTTCACGCTTGGTGTCCATATTGAAGTAAATCATCACGTTGCGCAGAAAAATCACGTCGAATTGGCCGACCGACGGGAGCGTCTCGTTCAAATTGATCTGGCGAAACGCCACCTTGGTGCGCAACGCCTTCTCCACCAGAAAGGTGCCGTCCTGTGACCCTATGCCCTTGAGGCAATATCGGTGCAGGTAGTCGCGCGGGATGTGGCTGCTGCGCTCAGTGGAATAGTGCCCGCTACGCGCCTTGGTCAATACACGCGTGCTGATATCCGACGCCAGTATCTCCCAGCCGCTCGGACCCAGCTGGTCGGCCAGCAGCATGGCAATGGTATAGGGTTCCTCGCCCGACGAGCATGCCGCGCTCCAAACTCTGAACGGACTACCGGGCTTGCGCTGGGGCAGAATGCGATCCCGCAGAATATCGAAATGCTTGGGTTCACGAAAGAAATAGGTTTCGTTGGTCGTCAGCAGATCGACGGCAACCTGCAGTTCGTTCGCGTGCTTGCCGCTGCTCAGCAGCTCGAAGTATTGGCCGTAGGACTGCACCTGACA
>CAZONP010000107.1:0-8162 GCA_964581155.1 uncultured Candidimonas sp.
AAACGGGCACGCGTGACCTGACCCGACTCTCGGGTCTATACCGAAGCATGCCCATCACGGCAACCTTGGCGGTGGTGGCGGCGGCGTCCATGGCTGGCGTGCCGCTGCTCAATGGCTTCATCTCCAAGGAAATGTTCTTCGCTGAAACCATCTTTGTAAGCGGTGACTGGGCAACACGCTTCGGCCTGCCCATCGCCGCCGTGGTTGCCAGCGCATTCAGCGTCGCTTATTCCTTGCGCTTCGTCATGCAGGTATTCTTCGGACCTGAAGCCAAAGACCTGCCGCGCGCCCCGCATGAGCCGCCCCGGCGCATGTTGATCCCCAGCGGCATACTAGTCTTTACGTGTCTGGTCGTTGGCATATTTCCCAGCTACACCGTGGGGCCGTTCCTGCACAACGCCACCGTCTCCATCCTGGGCGTCAACACACCCGAATACGACTTGCGCGTCTGGCATGGCTTCAATTTACCGCTGGCCATGAGCTTTCTTGCGCTTGCCGGCGGCGTGGCGCTGCTATGGGCATTGCGCCGTCGCCACCGTACCCGGCCCGGCAAGGCGCCACTGATTTACCGATTCGACGGCCGAAGAACCTTCGAAACCATGCTCGAGGTGCTGGATAACGCCGCATCCTATGTTCTCGATATCATGCGCTCACCACGACAGCAGCCGCAACTGCTGCTGATCGTGGTTGTGACCTTCGTTGTTGCCATGCTGCCCCTGCTTGACGGTCCGTGGATGCAACCGGAAGTTGCAACCCCGCTTAATCCCTTCTTCGCCATTATGTGGGTGGCGGGCGCGGCATGCGCCATAGGGGCCGCACGCCAGGCCAAATACCACCGGGCAGCATCGCTGCTCTTGTCCGGCGGCGCCGGCCTGGTTACGGCCCTGACCTTCGCATGGCTTTCCGCCCCCGATCTGGCGCTTACTCAACTTGCCGTCGAAGTGGTAACGCTGGTCCTGATACTGCTGGGCCTGCGCTGGCTGCCGCCACGGGTGGAAGGCGACGACGAGCAACCCATACAAAGCACCGTGCGCGCGTTCGTGCGCCGTTTCCGCGACCTGATCATTGCCATCGTCGGTGGCGCGGGGCTGTCTGCCATTGCCTATGCCGTGCTCACCCGCCCGCACCCGGCAGGCATTTCATCGTTCTTTGTCGAGCAATCGGTCCCCATGGGCGGAGGCGCCAACGTCGTCAACGTTATCCTCGTAGACTTCCGGGCCTTCGATACCTTCGGCGAAATTACGGTGCTGGGTATTGTTGCGCTAACGGTATTTGCGCTGTTGCGGCGCTTTCGTCCCCCACCCGAAAGCATGACCCTGCCCGTCGCACGTAACGCCGTACCCTCGCGCGGCAAACTGCTGGACAGCTTTGCCGAACCTGACCCGAAGGCGCTTATTCCTGACGGCGTCATGAAGGTTCCGGCCGTCCTGGTGCGCCTGCTGCTGCCAATGGCCGCGCTCATTTCGTTTTATTTCCTGATCCGGGGCCACAACTTGCCTGGCGGCGGCTTTATTGGGGGTCTGATCATGGCCACCGCCATCATCCTGCAATATATGGTCGGCGGCGTCATATGGGTGGAAGCACGCCAGCGACTGCGCCCGCAAAACTGGATAGGCCTGGGGCTGCTGGCCGCAGGCACCGCTGCCATGGGTGTGTGGTGGGCCTCAAAACCATTCCTGTCCGCTATCACTTGGGACCTGGCGCTGCCGCTGGTCGGGCATGTTCATATCTCCACGGTGCTCTTGTTTGATATTGGCGTCTACATGCTGGTTGTGGGTGCCACCGTCCTGATGCTGGTGGCTCTGGCGCACCAATCGTTGCGTCTGTACCGCAAGCCCGGCATGCCCGGCATTACAAGCGCCCCCGCCGAAAAGAAGGTCACCTGATGGAAATCGTTCTTTCACTAGCTATCGGCGTCTTGGCCGGCTCGGGAATCTGGCTTTTGCTGCGTCCGCGCACCTTCCAGGTCATCATGGGACTGACGCTTATATCGTATGCGGTAAACCTGTTCATTTTCGGCATGGGCCGCATCACCCTGGGTGTACCACCGGTGATCACGGGCGGCATGAACGTCGGTCAATACGCCGACCCCCTGCCCCAGGCTCTGGTGTTGACGGCTATCGTCATCGCCTTCGCCACCACAGCGCTATTTCTGGTGGTCATGCTGGCATCGCGCGGGCTTTCCGACACCGACCACGTGGACGGCCGGGAGACGCACAAGTGAACGACTGGCTCGCACATTTCCCCATCCTGCCCGTGGCAGTCCCGCTGGTATCGGGCGCCCTCATGCTGATGCTGCGCGATTCGCGACGGCGCACGCGCCTGGTGCTAAGCGTGGTTTCGATCATGGCGCAGATCGGCCTGGCTGTCACCTTGCTGTTCATGACCGCAGGGTTCATTGCCACCGACTGGCCCGACGGCGTTGGCGTTTACCTGCTGGGCGACTGGCCTGCGCCGTTCGGCATTGTGGCCGTCGTCGACCGACTGTCGACCCTGATGCTCGTCATCACATCCATTTTGGGCGCCGCTACCTGGGTTTACGCCAGTGCCCGATGGGACCGGGCCGGCGTGCATTTTCACCCTCTGTTCCAATTTTTGTTGATGGGCTTGAACGGCGCCTTCCTGACGGGCGACCTCTTCAACCTGTTCGTGTTCTTTGAGGTGCTGCTGGCGGCGTCCTACGGCCTGATGCTGCACGGCTCGGGCCGCGCCCGTGTGGCAGCCGGCATGCATTACATCGTCGTGAACCTGGTGGCATCCTTCCTGCTCCTGATCGCCATGGCATTGATCTATGGTGTCACGGGCACATTGAACATGGCTGACCTGGCCGCCCGCGCCGGCGAACTGGGCGGACCGGATCGCCGCCTGTTCGAAGCGGGAGCAGCCATCCTGGGTGTTGCTTTCCTGATCAAGGCCGCCGCATGGCCCCTGAACTTCTGGCTTCCGGCAGCCTACGCAAACGCGTGCGCTCCAGTAGCGGGGCTATTCGCCATCATGACGAAGGTGGGCATATATGCGCTGTTACGCATAGGATCCCTGCTTCTGCCCACTGGCGCGCCGGCCGCATTCGGTGGCGAATGGATGTTTCCCCTGGGCATGGCCACGTTAATGTTCGGCGCGGTCGGCGTGCTTGCCGCCCCCCAGGCGGAACGGCAGGCCGGCTATTGCGTCATCATGTCGTCCGGGACGCTGCTGGCCGCCCTTGGTATGCCGGGTGTAACGCTGACAGGCCCTGCCCTCTTCTACCTTATCAGTTCCGTGCTGGCGCTTGGCGCTTTATATATGCTGCTGGAAATGGTGGAACGAACCCAAACCTTTGGTGCCGATCTGCTTGCAGTCAGCCTGGAGGCCTTCGACCTTGAGGACCCGGAACCCGCCGATCGATCCGACGATGTCGTGGGCATTGCCATTCCCGCCGCCATGGCGTTCCTGGGAATGGCGTTTATTGCGTGCGCGCTGCTTGTCATTGGGCTTCCCCCGCTATCGGGCTTCATTGCCAAGTTTTCATTGCTTTCGGCCGCGCTGCAAACATCAGTGAACGACACGCCATCGCCGGCCGCCTGGACGCTCGTGGCAGGCGTATTGCTGTCAGGCATGGCCGGCATTATTGCGCTGGGACGCACAGGAATTCGCATGTTCTGGAGCGTCGACGAAACCGTCACGCCGCGATTGCGGGTCAGCGAAGCAGCTCCGGTTGGCGTGCTGATTTTGCTATGCGCCGCACTGACGTTCTGGGCCGGCCCGGCCATGAACTATATGGAGCAAACGGCAAAGTACCTGGATAACCCAGCAATGTATATCAACGCGGTGCTTACCCAGGATTCGAGCCGTCCCGTCGCGCCGGGGGCCGCATTATGAAGCGCTACTTGCACCGTCTGATACTGCCACTGGGATTGCTGGCCTTATGGCTGCTGCTCAACGACAGCGTGTCGGCCGGGCAGATTGCTCTGGGTCTTGTGCTGTCGTTGTTGCTGGGGTGGGCGGCCATGGCGTTGCGTCCGCTGCAGGCCTATCCAAAGAAGCCTCTGGCGGCGCTGCTCCTGTGTTTCCATGTCGCGGTGGACATCACGCGTTCCAATATTGCGGTAGCACGCATCATATGGCTGGGGCCGCGGTCGCGACCCACACCGTCATTCATTAAAATACCGCTGGAGCTGCGCGATCCGCACGGACTGGCCGCCCTGGCGTGCATCGTTACCTATACGCCCGGTACCGTCTGGTCCGATTATTCGGATGACGACGGCATGCTGACTTTGCATGTCCTGGACCTGATCGATGAAACGGAATGGCTGCACATCATCCAGGAACGCTATCAACGTCCTCTAATGGAGATATTCGAATGAACTCTCTTGTTTTTTGGGCCTCCAATTTTGCCTTGGGCTGCTTCGTCCTGGCCCTTGTCTGCTCTGTCGTGCGTCTGCTTGTCGGGCCCACAGCCTCCGACCGTGTGCTGGCGCTCGACACGGCCTATATCAATGGCATGTTGATACTGCTGGTATTGGGTCTGAAGTTCTCGTCGGAACTTTACTTCGACATTGCCCTGCTGATCAGCATGTTCGGCTTCGTCGGTACGGTGGCGATGGCAAAATTCCTGCTGCGCGGCGAGGTGATCGAGCCATGATCGATACCCTGCCACTATGGATGGCGATACCCAGCGCCATCCTGCTGGTGATCGCCGGCATCATCACCCTGACCGGGTCGCTCGGCCTGTTGCGCCTGCCCACCTTTTATATGCGCATCCACGCCCCGACGCTGGGCAATACCATGGGGGTATTCTGCGTATTGCTGGCCTCCATCCTGGTGTCGTCCACACTGGAACAGCGCCTGGTCGTGCACCAGGTGTTGATTACGCTTTTCCTGGTCATTACGTCCCCCGTTACCGCCATGTTGCTGATGCGCGCGGCCATACGGCGCCAATTACGAATAGAACAGAAGAACGTCGATACCCCTTAGCGTGGACGCGGGCTGCGTTTATCGAAGACCGTTCTTCACGGACATATCAGATACCTGCGCTTACACCTGTTGACGACAAGACTTATATACTGTCCGCACAGTCATCCACCCCGGATGGCGCACCGCCTTGGGCAGGAGCACGTACCTTGAACATGCAATTACCACGCGTATTTCGCCGCACGATTTCCAAGTACGCGCTGGGCGCTTGCCTGGCCGCGCCCCTTGCCTTCGCCGCCGCACCGGGCCCGTCGGATGCCACGGCCGCCGCGCCCATGTCCAGCGCCGATATCGAAGCGCGCTACCAGGCCGACGTCGAACGCTGCCAGGCCGGCCTGACCAACCAGGACAAGCCCACCTGCCTTCAGGAAGCCGGCGCCGCGCGCGATGAAGCGAAACGCAACCGTCTCGGCGACGGCAACCAGGCCTTCGACGCAAACACCATTGCCCGCTGCGAGGCCTTGCCGCTATCCGAGCGCGACGAGTGCATGTTGCAAATGTCGGGTGTAGGGACGGCAACAAAAGGCAGCGTGGGCGGCGGTGGCGTTCTGCGCCAAACCGAAATAACGGAGCAGAGCGCGCCCGAAGTCCAGCAGCCGGCGCAAGGCTTG
The DNA here is from genome assembly GCA_964581155.1 of uncultured Candidimonas sp. GTDB lineage: Bacteria > Pseudomonadota > Gammaproteobacteria > Burkholderiales > Burkholderiaceae_B > Pollutimonas. The sequence continues at coordinate 5,562 of CAZONP010000107.1, forward strand.
GCTCCCGTACCCCCACCCGTGGCGCCGGCCCCACCGCTCGTGCCCGGCAGCACGCCGCCAACCATGCAGCCTGCTCAGCCAGCACCCGTTACAGTTCCTGGCACAGGCCTGACCCAATAATCCTCGCCTGAAACGGCATGCCGCCCTACATTTCCAGCTGCATGCCCATCTCCACCACACGATTCGGTGGAATTTTGTAGAACCGCGTGCTGCCGCTGGCATTGCGCGCCATAAAGGCAAACAGGCGCCTGCGCCATGCCAGATAGAACGGCAGCTTGCGCACCACGATCACCGACTGCTTGGACAGGAAATACGACGTCTGCATTGGATCCAGGTTCAGTTCCGGATGAAGCTGTGCGACCTGCTCCAGCAATTGCGGGACATTCGGTTCCTCTTTGAAGCCCCATCGAGCCACCGCCTGCCAACTGCCTTCGCTAAGCCGCTCCAGCACGAAGCGCTCGGCCGCCGGCACATACGGCACGTCGGCGCCGAGCACGGTCAGGAACACCGCTTGTTCGTGCAGCACTTTGTTGTGCTTCAGGTTATGCAGCAAGGCGGGTGGCACCGTGCTGACGATCATGCTCATGAATACCGCTGTACCGGGCACCCGCGTCGGCGGGTATTCCTCCAGGCCCAGCATGAAGTCCTTGAGCGACGGCTGATCGGCCGCCAGTGCGGCGTGCATTTTGTCGCGCCCCTGCTTCCAGGTCAGCATCAAGGTCAGCAACACACTGCCAACGACCAAGGGTACCCACCCCCCGCTCGGTATCTTCATCGTGTTGGCCGAGAAGAGCAGCACATCCAGCATCAGGAAAATGCTGATCAAACCCAGCCATAACAGGCGCTTGATCCCCGTCGCGTTGCGCGGCAAGACCGCGAACGCAAGTAATGATGTCATCAACATTGTGCCCGTCACCGCAAAGCCGTAAGCATGGGCCAAGGCATTGGACGAGCCGAACGCAAGGACCAGAACCAGTACGGCGATGAACAGCAGGACATTGACCCTGGGAAGATAGATCTGGCCTTCCTGGGCTGCGGACGTGTGCAGGATGATCATTCGTGGCCAGAATCCCAGTTGCACGGCCTGGCGCGTTACGGAAAAAGCACCGGAGATCACCGATTGCGACGCGATAACGGTGGCCACCGTAGCAAGCGCCACCAAGGGCACCAGCGCCCAACCGGGCGCGAGCAGGAAAAACGGATTACGCATGGCCGATGGATCCGCAAGTATTAACGCGCCCTGCCCGAAATAGCAAAGGAATAGCGCCGGCAACACCAGGCCAAACCACGCCCGACGGATCGCCGGCCGGCCAAAGTGGCCCATGTCCGCATACAAGGTTTCCGCACCGGTAAGCGCCAACACAACGGCCCCCAGCAGCAAATAGGTCTGCCAGGGCGCCTGGGAAATGAAGTCATATGCCCACATGGGGTTCAACGCGCGCAGAATATCCGGCTCGAGCGCAATGCGCCAGGCACCCAATGCGCCCAACACAAGAAACCACACCAGCATCACCGGGCCGAACAGTTTTCCCATGGCGCCGGTACCGCGCGACTGGATCATGAAAAGCCCCGCCAGCACCAGCACGGCCAGCGGCACCACCCAGGTATTCAACCTATGCGACACCACACTTATACCTTCGACGGCGGCCAGCACCGATATGGCGGGCGTAATTATCGTGTCGCCGTAGAAAAGACAAGCGCCGATCAGGCCCAGAATAATGAACCGCCAACGATTCTTGCCCGACATGCCGCGCACCGCCAGCTCCATCAGGGCCAGCGTCCCGCCCTCGCCGCGATTATCGGCCCGAAGAATGATGGTTACGTACTTCAGCGACACCACGAGCATCAGGAGCCAAAAAAGCAAGGACATCAGGCCCAGCACGTCGGATTCGCCGGGATTCGGCAGCTGCGCCAAGGCCGCCCGGACGGTATAAAGCGGACTCGTTCCGATATCGCCATACACCACCCCAAGCGCACCTATGGTAAGCACCCCCGCCGGCGATGACGACGTGTCACCCTTCGTTTGCTGCGTAATTGCCATTCTTAATCCTGCTCTTGTCTACGTAGCCGGGTGCCTATCCGGGGACCGGGAAATACGATCGTGATGCGGGTGCCGGGAAACGTGGGCCGGCTGACCAGGTTCCAGCCGGCGCCATGCGCGCGGGCTATCTCGCGGACGATGGCCAGCCCAAGGCCCGAGCCGCTCACCCCGGCGCGCGGCGACCGGTAGAAGGCCTCGAACACCCGTTCGGAATCGCGCGGATCGACGCCGGGTCCGTCGTCTTCAATCCGCAAGGATGGAGGATTGGCACTGATGTGCAGCTTGACCGTGGTGGCTCCCGTGCCGTAGCGAAGCGCATTGTCGATCAGGTTGCTTAATAATTCTTCGAGCAGCAAGGGGTCGACATCAACCCACACGGGTTCGTCCGGCGCGACGAGTTGCAAGTCGACATTCCGGGCCCGCGCCGCCGGTATCCATTCCGCGCCGCTGGCGCGCACCCATTCGCAAAGATCGCGCCGAACAAAACTGTCTTGCGGACGCGTCGACGAGTCGGCACGAGCCAGCACGAGCAGTTGCTGACCCAGCCGTATCATCCTGTC
>CAZONP010000108.1:0-8125 GCA_964581155.1 uncultured Candidimonas sp.
CGGTGCACCGCCGCGTCCTGTTCGCCATGCACGAGCTGAATAACGACTGGAACCGCGCATACAAGAAGTCCGCGCGTATCGTCGGGGACGTGATCGGTAAGTATCACCCCCATGGCGACACGGCCGTGTACGACACTATAGTGCGCATGGCCCAGGACTTCTCGTTGCGCTACATGCTGGTCGATGGGCAGGGCAACTTCGGGTCGGTCGACGGCGACAGCGCGGCGGCCATGCGTTACACCGAAATCCGCCTGTCCAAGATCGCCCACGAACTGTTGGCTGATATCGACCAGGAAACGGTGGACTTCGGCCCCAACTATGACGGCAACGAACAGGAGCCGCTGCTATTGCCGTCAAGGCTGCCCAACCTTTTGGTTAACGGCAGTTCGGGTATTGCAGTCGGCATGGCCACCAATATTCCGCCACATAACTTGTCTGAAGTCATCGAAGGGTGCCTGCACTGCCTGCGCAACCCCGACTGCACAATAGACGATCTCATGCAGTTCATACCTGCGCCCGATTTCCCTACAGGCGGCATTATTTACGGAATGTCGGGCGTGCGCGAAGGTTATCGCACGGGGCGCGGACGCGTCATCATGCGAGCCAAAAGCCATTTCGAGGACATGGAAAAGGGCAATCGGCAAGCCATCATCATCGATGCCATTCCCTACCAGGTAAACAAGAAGACGTTGCAGGAACGAATTGCCGAACTCGTCAATGAAAAGAAAATAGAGGGCATATCCGACATTCGCGACGAGTCCGACAAAGACGGCATGCGTCTGGTCATTGAGCTCAAGCGCGGCGAAGTTCCCGAAGTCATTCTGAATAATCTGTACAAGAATACGCAGCTGCAGGACACATTCGGCATGAACATGGTGGCGTTGGTCGATGGCCAGCCCCGCCTGCTGAACCTGAAGCAAATGGTGGAATACTTCCTGTTCCATCGTCGCGAGGTCGTCACACGACGAACCGTGTTTCAGTTGCGCAAGGCGCGCGAGCGCGGCCACGTGCTCGAAGGCCTGGCAGTCGCTCTGGCAAATATCGACGACTTCATCACCATTATCAAGGCGGCGCCAACACCGCCGGTGGCGCGTCAAGATCTTATGGCCCGCAATTGGGACTCGTCCCTGGTGCGGGAAATGCTGGCGCGTGCCGATGGCAGCGATACACCCGGCGGAATGGCGGCGTATCGCCCCGAAACACTGGCCGAGGACTTCGGCCTGCAGGCCGACGGTCAGTACCGGTTAAGCGAAGTGCAGGCGCAGGAAATCCTGAACATGCGCTTGCAACGCCTGACGGGTCTCGAACAAGACAAGATCATTGGCGAATACAAAGAGATCATGGCAACCATTGCCGATCTGCTCGATATTCTGGCGCGCCCGGAGCGCATCACCACCATCATCAGCGACGAACTGCAAGCCATCAAGCTGGAGTTCTCCACGAACGCCAAGGATGAACGCCGCTCCGAGATCGAGCACAACGCGACCGAACTCGATACCGAAGACTTGATTACCCCCATGGATATGGTCGTAACTCTGTCCCAGTCTGGCTACATCAAGAGCCAGCCTTTGTCTGAATACCGCGCACAAAAGCGTGGCGGGCGGGGCAAGCAGGCCACCACCATGAAAGAGAACGACTGGATAGATCAGTTGTTCGTTGCCAATACCCACGATTTCCTCTTGTGCTTTTCCGACCGGGGCCGCGTCTATTGGCTTAAGGTCTGGGAAGTCCCCCAAGGTTCCCGCGGCTCGCGCGGGCGTCCCATCGTTAACATGTTCCCGCTGATCGACGGTGAAAAAATCACCGTGGTGTTGGCGGTCAAAGAGTTCAGCGAAGACCACTTCGTGTTCATGGCCACCTCACGCGGTACGGTCAAGAAGACGCCGCTGTCTGACTTTTCCAACCCTCGCAAGGCAGGCATCATCGCGGTGGCGCTCGACGACGCCGATTACCTGATCGGCGCTGACCTTACCGACGGCACGCACGATGTCATGTTGTTCTCCGATGCGGGCAAGGCGGTACGCTTCGACGAGAACGACGTTCGCCCCATGGGCCGGACCGCCCGTGGCGTGCGCGGCATGAATCTGGAAGAGTCGCAAACCGTCATTGCATTGCTGGTGGCGGGAGATGAATCGCAAAGCGTGCTTACCGCAACCCAGAACGGCTACGGCAAGCGCACGTCCATTACCGAATACACGCGTCATGGCCGTGGTACCAAGGGCATGATCGCCATTCAGACGTCTGCCCGCAATGGCAAGGTGGTGGGTGCGGTGCTGGTTGAACCGTCCGACGAAATCATGTTGATCACCACGGCGGGTGTGCTGGTTCGCACACGGGTATCGGAAATCCGCGAGATGGGCCGTGCCACACAAGGTGTCACGCTTATCAATGTTGACGACAACAGCATGCTTTCCGGTGTGCGCCGCGTTGTTGAAAGCGACGCCGACACGGATGAAGATCTGGACGAAAACTTGAACGACGCAGGCGACGACCCAGCCGGAAATGCGGGCGACGATACCGGCATCGACGCAGCTGACGATTCAACCGGTGACGCCGACGACGATCAAGCGCCCGCGCCGACCGGAGACGATGAATAATGCGTCCCTGGAATTTTTCGGCGGGCCCGTCGGCCTTGCCCTTGGAAGTACTCGAGCAGGCGGCGGCTGAAATGACCGACTGGCATGGCTGTGGCATGTCGGTCATGGAAATGAGCCACCGGGGCAAGCAGTTCACGCAAATCCGTGACGAGGCGGAAGCCGATTTGCGCCGCTTGCTGGCCGTGCCGGAATCGTACGAAGTGCTGTTCATGCAGGGCGGCGCAACCGCCGAGAACGCCATCGTGCCGTTGAACCTCATAGGCCGCAATGGGTCGGGCAAGGCGGACTATATCCTGTCCGGGATTTGGTCGAATAAGTCGCACAAGGAAGCAGGGCGCTACGGCGACATTGCCATCGCGGCCAGCAGCGGCACCCAACGGGTAATGGACGGTGCCGCCCAGGCGCCGTGGTCGTGGTTCCCCGAGGTTGATAGCTGGAGCGTGCGGCCCGATGCCGCCTATCTCCATTTGTGCAGCAATGAAACCATAGGCGGCGTTGAGTTCGCTTCGTGGCCTTCCATGGAACGCATCGGTGCCCCCAGCGTTCCGCTCGTCGTCGACGTTTCTTCGCACTTTCTGTCCCGCACGATCGACTTTTCGAGGGCGGCCATGGTGTATGCCGGCGCTCAAAAGAACGCCGGCCCGGCGGGCCTTACCATTGTCATTGTCCGCAAGGATCTGGTTGGCCATGCGTTGCCGGTCTGTCCGTCGGCGTTCGACTACGCCAATGTGGCAGGCGCCGACTCTATGTTCAATACGCCGCCCACGTATGCCATTTATATCGCGGGCCTGGTTTTCAAATGGCTGCTGCGCCAGGGCGGAATTGAAACCATCGAGGCCGCGAATATTGCCAAGGCCAACGCCTTGTACGCTTATCTCGATACTTCGCCGTTTTACCGCAGTCCGGTCCATGCCGCATCACGGTCGCGCATGAACGTTCCGTTTTTCCTGGCCGACGAATCGCTTAATGCCGACTTTCTCGCCCAAGCCGAGACAGCGGGGCTTACCCAGCTGAAGGGGCATAAAAGCGTCGGCGGGATGCGGGCGTCCATTTATAACGCCGTGCCCATGGAAGGCATACAGGCACTCGTTTCATATATGCAGGATTTTGAACGTCGTCATGGATAATTCTTTGCAAGCCCGCTTGCTGCCGGTTCGTCAGCGCATCGACTCGATCGATGAGCAAATTCTGGATCTCCTGAATCAGCGCGCGCTCGCGGCGCAGGACGTCGGTCGCATCAAGCAGGATTTCGACGTGGACGGGCCGGTGCTCAAGCCCGAGCGCGAAGCCATGGTAATACGGCGCCTGCAAGGGCTCAATAAAGGGCCATTCACCGCATCCGCCATCGATGCCGTCTGGACGCAGATCATCTCCACTTGCCGAGGTCTGGAAAGCGTGTTGACTGTTGCTTATCTGGGTCCTCAGGGGTCATTCTCCGAGCAGGCCGCGCTGGAGCATTTCGGTCATGCCGTCACGCGGCTTCGGTGTGACTCATTCGACGAGGTGTTTCGCGCGGTGGAGGCCGGTCAGGCGGATGTCGGCATGGTGCCAGTGGAAAATTCCACCGAAGGCGCCGTCAACCGTACGCTGGACTTGTTGCTCAATTCTCCGCTCAAGGTGCTGGGCGAGCGCTCGATCAACATCCATCACAACCTCATGACGCAATCGGGCGATCTTGCTGGTGTGACCCGAATCATGGCGCACCCCCAGGCACTTGCTCAATGCCAGGCCTGGCTGACTCAGCATTATCCCGACATCGCGCGCGATGCGGCGTCCAGCAACGGCGAAGCCGCACGCGCAGCGTCGTTGGACCCCACGATCGCCGCTATTGCGGGCGCCACGGCGGCTCAGGCCTGGGGCCTGCAAGTCGTTGCTGCCGGCATACAAGACGATCCGCAGAACCGCACGCGTTTTTTGGCGGTGGGGGCTATCGAAACCTTGCCCACAGGCGCCGACAAGACCAGCATTATTCTGGCGGTGCCCAATCGCGCCGGCGCGGTATACGACATGTTGGCGCCATTGGCAGCCAATGGCGTGTCCATGACGCGGCTTGAATCGCGTCCGGCCCGCACCGGCCAGTGGGAATACTATTTCTATGTCGACTTGCTGGGGCATCGCAACGAACCAGCGGTGGCGCAGGCCCTCCTGGACTTGAAGAATCAGGTCGCATTCTTCAAGGTACTGGGTTCATATCCCACGCAATAATTAGAGGGGCTCGCATGAAACCAGGCCCTATTGCGCCGGTGTTGGCCATAGTCGGCGTTGGGCTGATCGGCGGCTCAGTCGCCGCCGCCTTGCGAGCGCGTGGCGCTGTCGGCCGTGTGCTGGGTGTGGGACGCCAGCCGGCGTCGTTGTCGCGCGCCCTGCATCTCGGCCTCATCGACGAGGCGGTCACGCTGGCGCAGGCCGCCGAGCGGGCCGACATTATTCTGCTTGCCATGCCGGTTGGCGCGACACGAACCGTTCTTTCCGAACTACAGCCTCATCTGCGCCCCGAAACCCTGGTCACGGATACCGGCAGCACCAAAGTGGATGTCGTTGCCGCCGCTCGTTTGGCCCTGGGCGAAAAAATTGGGCAGTTCATTCCCGGGCACCCGATTGCCGGTGCCGAAACCGTGGGTCCCGATAGCGCGGACCCCACGCTATACCAGGACCGCACCGTCGTGCTGACTCCGCTCGAAGAAAACAGCGGCACGGATCGTGCGCGCCTGACCCACTTGTGGGAAAGCTGCGGCGCGCGGGTTAGGCTCATGGAGGCGCAACAGCACGATGCCATCCTCGCGTCCGTCAGCCACATTCCGCATCTGCTTTCATCGGTGTTCATGTGGCAGGTGGCAAGCGCGGGCGATTCCGATCTGCGCATGGCACTGGCCGGCAGCGGATTCCGCGATTTTACGCGGATCGCCGCTGGGTCCCCCGAAGTGTGGCGCGATATCTTCCTGACCAACCGGGCCTCCATACTGGCTGAACTTCAGGAAGTGAAGGCTGCGCTGCTGCAGGCGGAGGACGCCTTGCAGGCGGCCGATGGCGAACAATTGCAAGATTTTCTTGAACATGCGGCGCTGGCGCGCCGGTTTTGGGGTAGCAGGAGCGGTATGTCATGACAAAAAGTCCCAGCCTTTGCTTGCAGCCGGTGCGCACTGCGCGGGGCCACGTCAATTTGCCAGGCTCCAAGAGCATCTCCAACCGGGTCTTGCTGCTTGCGGCGCTTGCCCAGGGCACGACCCAACTGGATGGCCTGCTGGCTTCCGACGACACGCGCGTCATGCTGGCCGCGCTGCGTGAACTGGGTGTGGATATCCGGGAATCCGCAGCGGACGGTGCAACGGTAACGGGCGCATGTCCGTTTCCGGTCAAGAAAGCGGATTTGTTCCTGGGTAATGCGGGTACAGCGTTTCGTCCGCTGACAGCGGCGCTTGCCTTGATGGGCGGAGACTACCGGCTGTCTGGTGTGCCCCGCATGCACGAACGGCCTATTGGCGACCTGGTCGAGGCGCTGGTGCAGCTTGGCTCGAGCGTGCGCTATGAAGGCAGTGCGGGCTATCCGCCGCTGCATATAGACCAGGGCGAAATTCGCACCGGCCAGCCGGTCAGGATCAAGGGCTCCGTATCCAGCCAATTCCTGACGGCGTTGCTGTTGGCCGCGCCCATTTATACCGCTGCCGCCACGCAGCCTCTGGTCATCGAGGTGGAGGGTGAATTGATCTCGCAGCCGTACATCCTGATCACCCTCAACCTGATGGCAAGGTTCGGGGTGCGGGTGCAACAAGACGGGTGGCAGCGCTTCACGGTGCCGGCCGGTGCGCGCTACGTCTCTCCCGGCCGCGTCCACATTGAAGGCGACGCGTCGAGCGCATCGTATTTCATGGCAATGGGCGCCATTGGCGGGGGTCCGGTTCACATTCATGGCGCCGGTTCCGACAGTATTCAGGGCGACATGGCGTTTGCCGACGTGGTCGAATCCATGGGCGCCACTGTCGTTCGCGAACCCGATGCCATACAGGTCAGCGGCGCATGCGTCGCCCGTGGCGAAAAGCTGCGCGCGTTCGATCGCGACTTCAATCTGATTCCCGATGCCGCCATGACGGCGGCCGCGCTGGCGTTATACGCCGACGGCCCATGCACGTTGCGTAATATCGGCAGTTGGCGCGTGAAGGAAACCGACCGCATTCACGCGATGCACACGGAACTCGAAAAGTTGGGCGCCCGGGTGGAGTCAGGCCCGGACTGGATGCGCGTCCACCCGGTGGAGCCGGGATCATGGTTGGCGGCTAGCATCGAAACCTACGACGACCACCGCATGGCCATGTGTTTTTCGTTGGCCGCTTTTGGGCCGGTGCCTGTTACGATCCTCGACCCGGATTGTGTGGGCAAGACGTTTCCAACGTATTTTTCAGTTTTCCAGGAATTGCTGCAAGCATGAAATCAACGTCCGCCCACATTCCAGTCATCACGATCGACGGTCCCACTGCCTCGGGCAAGGGCACGATCGCCCATCGCGTCGCACAGGCCCTTGGTTATTCAGTGCTCGATAGCGGCGCTTTGTACCGCTTGACGGCGCTTGCCGTGCAGCGCCAGGGCGTGGATCCCGACGACGAGCACGAGGTTGCTCGAGTGGCGCAAGAGCTTGATGTAGCCTTCCAGGGGGAACAGGTATTGCTCAATGGGCTGGATGTGGCAACGCTCATTCGCCAGGAGAATGTGGGCAATCTGGCGTCAAAAATAGCGGCGTACGCGCCGCTGCGCAAGGCCTTGCTGGAGCGGCAACGGGCATTTCGCCAGGCGCCGGGTCTGGTGGCCGACGGACGCGATATGGGCACTGTGGTTTTTCCTGATGCTCCGCTGAAGGTGTTTTTGGTTGCCGATACCCGGGCAAGGGCGGAAAGGCGCTGTAAGCAGTTGAAGGAAAAGGGCTTTTCTGCTAACCTTACGGCCTTGTTGGAAGACATGCTTTTGCGCGACGAGCGTGATCGCACACGGGCTAATGCGCCGCTGGTAGCGGCGCCCGACGCCAAAACGATCGATTCATCCGCACTTAGTATCGATGAAACGGTCAAGGCAGTACTAGACCATTGGTCAAATCTTGGGTTTCTGGCCGCACGTCAGGCAACATAGTTGGCGTACAGCTCGGAATTTTCTTTTACTCCACTGGGAATCTTCCTGGTGTGTTTTTTACAGCCATCCTGGCTTATGGATTCCATTTAATGTCCACAATTTCCCCATCTACCGCCACCGGCGGTGAAAGCTTTGCCGACCTTTTTGCTGAAAGTATCAAAGACCAGGACATGAAGTCCGGCGAGGTCATCTCGGCAGAAGTCGTACGCATCGACCACAACTTTGTCGTCGTGAATGCGGGCCTCAAATCAGAGGCACTGATTCCTCTTGAAGAATTCCTGAACGATCAGGGCGAGCTTGAAGTTCAGCCTGGCGACTTCGTGTCGGTGGCAATTGACTCGCTCGAGAACGGCTACGGCGACACGATCCTGTCGCGTGACCGCGCCAAACGTCTGTCGGCCTGGCTGCAGCTG
>CAZONP010000109.1:0-8121 GCA_964581155.1 uncultured Candidimonas sp.
TGCAGTGGCAAGGGGCAAGCTGCAGGCGCTGGCTGCAGGTGCGGATATTGTTCGGACAGAGATCTCGGCCTGATACAAATTTACCAGGTGTAATCGGCGTCGCCGGTGTTTATAAGGTATGGTCGACCCAATCCAAAGAAAAGCGCCAATCCCTGAAGATTGGCGCTCCCGAGTTCGACAGTTGAAGCCGCAACTCATTGATTTATAAGGAGACGGTCGTAAACCGCTCCACTACAAATTGGCGTAGGCTTGACGAGCGGCGGGCTTCGCGACCCGCAAGCTCTTCAGGATAGCCAACTGTTGCGCATCAATAGTCGAGATCCCCGTGACGGGCTTGTTTCCCGGCAGCACCGCTCGGTGTGTCTGGATACGACGCAGGATCGATAGGGCCCGCTCGGGCGAAACGACATCTTCGACTGGATGCGCTCGCAGCCGTGCCCGCATGACGCGTTGCAGTACCAACGCAATGAAGCAGATCATGGCATGCGCCCGGATTCGCTGCGGCAACCGGTGGTAGACCGGCCCGATTTCGATCTCGGATTTCAGCACCTTGAAGCCCCGCTCGATATCGGCCAGGGATTTATAACGGGCGAGAACCTCTTCAGGCGTAAGGTCGGGGGCGTTGGTCACCAGCAGCAGCTTGCCGTCCATGGCGCGAGCGTGATTCAACGCTTTCTGGTCAATGTCGTAGGTGAACAGTTCGCTCTTGAGATCCACACGGATGATGCGCCTCAGATGGGCTTCGCACACTTCGTGATAGAACTTTGCCCGTGCGCCACCGTCTGACAGTTTGCGACCTCGGTTGCGTTGGCCGGCATCTTGAGCATCGAGCTTGCCCACCCACCGCGCGGCCTGTTGTTCCAGTTGGGCGATCTTGGCATCTCGCGTGGCGCCTTGTTCGTGGGCGCGCTGACGATCATGCGCGACCACCAGGCGTAGATCTTGCCAGCTCAGTGCCTTCACCACTTCGGCGTCATCGCACTGCGCAACCGCCACATTGAACGCGTCCAGCGACTCGGCAAACTCGCTATAACGACGCCCTGGCACCGCTAGGATGAATTCCAATGGCTGGCCACCGGGCAGTGCGATGGATTGCAGTGCTTGTAGATTATCGAGCGACAGCAACCCCTGGTCAGCCACGGCAATCACCCGCTTGATCCGGAAGCGCTCCAGAACCTTCTGCAGCGACCGCCTCAGGGTGCTCACTTCAGCCGTATTGCCGTCGAAGACCTCGTGATACAGCGGGATGCCCTCGGCGGTTTGCACCAGCCCCAGCATGAACTGACGAGCAATGCCGCCATCCTTGGACATACCGAATTGCCGCACATCGCCGTCTTGCTGTGAGAGGCCATCGGCTCGGATGGTGGTCATGTCGTAGAAGACCACCGACAGGTCTTCGTTGACCAGTGGGCGCACGGCATCGGCCAGCACCGTGTCGATGATGTCTTGATGCTCGACCAGCGTATCCATGGTGCGCAGCAACTGTTGATGACCCACGGTGGCGAGCGTTATATCAGGCAAGCTCACGGTTTGTAGCCAGCGCAACGTGCCAAGTTTCGAATCCGCATCGCAAAGGCGATGCAGCACCATGATGCGCAGCAGCGCTTCCAGGTCAATGCGATGGCGTGTGCGTTGACGCAACACGTGCCGCAGGCGATCCAACCCGAGCTGCTTCCACAATGCCGTGAGCACCCAGATATCGCCCAGATTCCGAGAGGAATCAAAGGCGACTGTGCCATTACCCGACTCAGGGCAAAGGCCAATGCCGAGAATGCGCGACAAGCCGTCGTGCATGGATTTGAGTGAGTCACCTATCTGATCGAGGCGCCCAAGGGTGGCGACGGTGCGCTGCTTGGGGCGCCCCGCATCATCGCGATAGGCTTCGACCACCTGTACGTAGCGGCGTGGGCCAGATTTAGTGACCTTGATAAACATGCCACTACATTACATTGAAATCACCATCACTGCAAATGAATATAATCCAAAACGTGCCATTACGAAATCAAGATCAAAAAAGACCGAAACCCGCATGAACAGGGTGTTTGATCTCGAACCAGGGGTTCAAACTGTCGAACTCAGGAGGCCTGCTTAATCGTCATGCAGAAAACGTTACGGGTCTCCGGAGCGGCCACCCCGGAGGCCCGTCTTGCGGACCGCAGCGCGCGTTCTCGAACGCCCTGTCAAGCAATCAGATTACGACCTTGCCCGTCATCAGCATCCAGACCACGATGACGTCCGCCAACAGCAGGATGGCAAGATAAATCCACTCCGCGCCCTGGAAAATGGGTTGGTTATCGTGCTTCTCCTTGCGCGACCAGATGAAAACCGGAAGGCCGACGGTCAGAAGAATGGGCACCAGGACAACGTACTGCATGGAACTGGCATAGAGGATGAACAGGCAGAACAGTACACCCATCACGCCGCTGATCAAGGCCAGCGTACGACCCTTCTTGGCGTACTTGCCGTACTCATTGCTGGTACACAGCTTGGCGATGTACAGCGTGGTCGTAATGTAGGCCGGCACAACCATCAGTGCACTGATGTTGTACATCGTATTCCACGCGTTATTGGAAAAATACACCAGCAACATGGCCGCCTGCATGACGCCACTGCTGACCCACAGCGAAACCGTAGCCGCCTCTTTGTCATTGGTGCGCGCAAAAGCCTTGGGGAAGGCGCCGTTCTGGCCCGCCGCCATGGGGATTTCCGCACACAGCATCGTCCAGGCCAGCCATCCGGCCAGCACGGAAATGATCAGACCTATGCTCATCAGCCATGAGCCCCATTCCGCGCCTACGACGTGTTGAAGTACCCCGGAGGTCGACGGGTTGGCCACTTTAGCCAGCTCTGCTTGCGGCATCGCGCCAAAAGGAAGAACGGACAGCAGGATGTAGACCGCCAGCGCGACCAGGAAGCCGAGCAAGGTTGCCTTGCCGACGTCGCTGCGCTTGCGCGCCCGACCCGACAGAACAACCGCTCCCTCGACGCCGATAAAAGCCCAGAGCGTCACGGTCATGGGAGCCATGATCTGCGCCATGAGCGACGCCGGCACGGCTTTGCCCCCGACTTCCGTCGTGACCTGGGGCGAGGTGCCCCAGATATTCGTTAGCAGCTGGGAATAGTCGATAAGGACACCCAGGATCAGCACGAATAGAACGAGCGGCACGAGCTTGGCAATGGTGCCGATCGTGTTCACGAACCCCGCCGCCTTCGTCCCCGAGAGCACCAGGTAGTTGTATCCCCAGATCAGGACCGACCCGCAAATGATGGAGTTGAGATTATTCCCGTTTGTAAAAACGCCTGGGAAAAACAGGTCGAATGCGTCCATCAGGATGACTGCGAAGGCGACGTTGCCGAAGCACGTCATGAGCCAATAGCCCCAGGCCACGTTGAACCCGATGAACGACCCGAATCCTTCCTGTGCATACATGTATACGCCGGCCTGAAGGTCAGGTCGGATGTCGGACAGCATGCGAAATGCATTGGCGACGAAATAGACGCCCACGCCCGCGATGATCCAGGCGAGGAGGACCGGCCCCACCGCCGACGATGCGCCCGTATTCTGGGGCAAGCTGTACACGCCACCGCCGAGCATCGAGCCCACCACGATGGCGATCATAGCCAGCAGCCCTAGCTTCGCTCCGCCGCTCGCGCCGTCCGCGTCACCGGACGTTGCGGCGACCTTTGCATTATCAGTCATATTGATACCCTCTAGTCAATCTCGCACCGCGGCCCGACAGCCCGCCTGTCGGGCCACTTGAAATCAGTGACGACCCTTCTTGATGGACGAAACGGTTGGCTTCTTGAAACTGATATGGTCGGGGACGGGTTTGGCCTCTCGCTCTTCTTCGATGATCGCCCTCACCCAGTGGTCGCCGTTCTGATCGACAGTCACGCCCTGGATTTCATGCTCAAACCCGGGGAAGGTTCTGTCGAATGTCTGAAGGGCTTCGAGATAACCGATGATGCCGCTATCACCTTCCGGGAGACGCTCGCCGGGCATCAGCATCGGAATGCCTGGGGGATAGGGCACCAGCATGCTCGCGGCGATCCGGCCGGAAAAGTCGCTCAGCCTCACCTTTTCGGTCTTGTAGCGCACCACCTTCTGATACGCTTCGGCCGGCGTGAAGGCCGCGACTGGTGTGGAGCTGACCGCGTCGCTCATCTGCTTCATCAGATTGAGCTCGCGCATCGTAGCGTGCATTTCCGAGCACAGTTCCTTGAGGGTCATGTTGGCGTACTTGGGCGATGCACCGCTCAACGAAGGAATCGCGTCTACTGCCAATGTGCCGTTGTCGTGGAGCTTCCTGAACTCCAGCAGGCTTTCGATCAGCGTACCCCATTTACCCTTGGTGATTCCGACCGAGAATAGGATGAGCAGGGTGTAATCGCCCGTGCGCGCTACCTCGATGCGCCGGTCGTCCAGGAACTTCGAAACGATATAGGCCGGGATACCGTCTGCCTGGTAGACGCCGTCTGGCGTGATGCCGGGGCACGTGATCGACACTTTGACGGGGTCCAGCATGCAGTCCGAACCACGGATGTCGTCCTTGGCGAAACCGTGCCAGCTGTCGTCCTCATGCAGCACCCATGCATCCGGCGTCTTGCTGAGAAGGTCGACGGGCGCGTCACAGAATGGTTGCTTCACACCCGTTTCCGGGTTCTTGAATTCCGTAGGCTGGAGGACATCGAAGAACCAGGAGGTGCTGCCCTCGGTCTCGGCCAGCTCGCGCTTCACTTTCACCACTGCCTGGCGGAACGCAATGGCTTCATCGATCGATTCCTGTACCAGCGAACGGCCTGCTTCGCCTCCCATCATCGCCACCGCCACGTCGATGGAAGCAATGATGGGATAGAAGGGAGATGTGGTGCCATGCATCATGAACGACTCATTGAAGTCGTCGAAGCTCAACGGTGCGCGGTCGCTCTTCTTCACATGGATCATCGAGGCCATGGAAAGGGCAGGCAGCATCTTGTGCGTGGAATGCACGGCAAAGATCGTAGGACGATTCGGCATGTCATCGTCGATGTCCATGGCGAAGCGGTCTTTGTAAAGGGGATGGAACTTGGCATACGCGTACCAAGCTTCATCGAAGTGGATGCGCGGCACAACCTCGCCCAGATCCTTCACTACTTTTTTGGCGTTGTAGCAGAAGCCGTCGTACGTACAGTTGGTGACTACGGCGTAGGTGGGTTCCTGACTGATCGCGTCCGCTGTCAGGCCACTTTCCGAGATGAGGCCCTCAACGTGCGCTTTCTTCAGCCTGTGGGCCGGAATGGGCCCGATCAGACCGTAGCCATTGCGGCTCGGGATCAGGTATACGGGCCGTGCCCTGGAGAGGGTCAGACCGTGGTTGAGTGATTTGTGGCAGTTGCGGTCGACGACAGCGATTTCATCAGCGCCGATCGCTCCCTGGGCCACGACCCGATTCGAGCCCGAAGAGCCTGCCACTCCGTAGAACGTCCAGTCAGCCCCGAAAACCTTGGCGGCGATTTCCTCAGATTTCTTCGGGGGGCCTATGTGAACAAGGTAATCACCCATCTCGGCGGTGGCCACGCCGATATCGGCCCGCATGATGTTCTCACCAAAGAATTTGATGAACTCCACGCCCACGGGATGCTTGACGTAGGCCATGCCACCCATGTGCCCCGGGCAATCCCAGTAATAATCACCGTCTTCGGTGAAATCCTTCAGGGTCTTGAAATAAGGAGGCAGAATCTTGTCGGAGTAACGATAGGCTGCTGTGTAGATCCGGTTGGCGGTGAACTCGGCCGTTTCCGAGTAAAGGTAGACGAATTCCGTCACTTCCTTCAGCACCGATACGGGCACGCCGTCAGAGAGATTTTCCTCGGAAAGCAGAAAGATGGGAACTGCACTGCTGCGTTCACGAATCTGCTTGATCAGCGCAGCGCATTTTTCAGCGATTTGCGCGTCTGCGGCATCCCACAGGATGGCGATGACGCTGTAGCGCGGGCTTTGCGAAATATAGGTGGACCCGGCATGGATGCTATCGGCCCGATGCACTTTGAAACCGCGACCCTGCATTGCATTCTCCAGCTGGCCGATCACCCGGATCGCCGGTTGGTTGCCGGCAAGATCACCAGACAGAACAAACAACGCATTGTTATTGAATTTCATTCTAAACCCCACCTTTTAAATCCGTTTCTCAATGACGTGCCTGAAACTTCGGCACGTATCGTAAAACACTCAACAAAAGACCGCGCTGCTGCGCTAAAGTGCGATCACCCCTTTAACGGACAGTGCGATGACCAGCGCGTCGAGCATCAGCAAGATCGCCAAGAACACACACTCCTTCCGATTGAATAACGCCCTGTCACTTTTCTCCTGAACTTTTGCCCAGATGTACAGCGGCATGCCCAAGGTAATCAGCAGAGGCGTCATCGCCACATATTTCATTTCGCTGGCGTAAAGCATGAACAGGCAGAAAAAGGCTCCGATCACCGCGCAGACCACGGCGAAGGCTCGCCCTGCAGCCCGCTGCCGGCTGTATTCGCCATTGCTGCACAGCTTCATGAGATACGCCGATGAGAAGAAATAAGCCGGCAGCACCATTACGGCAGAGATGGCGAGCAATGCTAGCCAGGCGTTATTCGCGAAGTAAACGAGCAACATCACGGACTGCATGATCGCGCTGCTCACCCAAAGCGCGATCGAAGCCGAGCCCTTGGCGTTCTTGGTGGCGAAGGCCGTCGGGAACGTGCCGTTGCCGGCTGCCACCATTGGAATCTCGGCACAGATCATCGTCCAAGCGAGCCAGCTGGTCAGG
This sequence comes from uncultured Candidimonas sp., assembly GCA_964581155.1. GTDB lineage: Bacteria > Pseudomonadota > Gammaproteobacteria > Burkholderiales > Burkholderiaceae_B > Pollutimonas. The sequence goes on from CAZONP010000109.1 coordinate 6,789, forward strand.
ATTGAAATCAGCACGCCCGCGTTCATGAACCACTCCCCCCATTTGCCGGTCAGGGAATTCATGACGCCAGCCGTCGATGGGTTCTCGAGGCCGCTGAGCGCGTGCTGACCGAGCACCCCGAAAGGAATGACCGAAATCACCAGACAGATCGTCAGGGAGACCACGAACCCGATGGCCGTGGCGCGCCCCACATCCGCCTTGTTCCTGGCTCGCCCGGAGAGCGCGACAGCTCCTTCGATCCCGATGAAGCACCACAAGGCGACATACAGGGGAGACAGCACTTGCGAAAAAGGCGAACCGAGTGGCTTGAGACCACCTTCTGACGTATTGCCCCAGACATTGCTTGTGATCTGGGACATATCCAGAAAGTAGACAACCACCCCCACGAACACAACCAGCGGAACAAGCTTGGCGACCGTACCAATGGTATTGATGGCCCCTGCCAGCTTGGTCCCGTTCAGCACCAGAAAGTGGAAGCCCCAGATCAGAATCGAAGCGCCAATCACCGAAGCGAAATTATTTCCGCCCTCGAACCGACCGGGCATGAAATAATCGAGCGTATCCATAACCATGACCGCAAACGCGACGTTGCTGAATATCGTCATTAGCCAGTAACCCCAGGCAACGATAAATGCAGCAAGCGGCCCGAAGCCTTCCCGGGCATACATGTAAATGCCGGACTGCAGATCGGGTTTCAGATCGGAGAGCAACATAAAGGTTCTAGCAATGAAGAACATGCCGAACCCACATACCAGCCATGCAATTACCACCGGCCCCAACGCGGACTTTTCAGCCATATTCTGGGGGAGGCTGTCAACGCCGCTGCCGATCATCGAACTCACAACGATCGCCACCAGCGCCACGAGGCCGAGCTTCTGGCCTTCTGTGACCCGTTTATTATTAGTCATGCTCAGTAAGAATCGCGTTTCGCACGGCTTCCTGAGCAAGACGCAGCGCGACAACGAGCAATTCGAGTCCTCTCAAAAATACACGGAATGTATCGTACCGGAGCTTTGTATCCGCATCCAGCATAAACAGAGAAAAGGGTGTTTTTGGGAATAATGTTGAAAGCGTAACAAAAATATGCTACAGCTTCAAAACTGCAACGACGCTGGAGGTCGAACAGCCGTTCGTTGCTCGTCAAATACCGTTCGCACGGAAATAGGACGGCCGTCGTACGCGGGTGCTCAGCGATGCGAGGCCCGTTTCGAATTCGTAGCCGGCACACATCAACTCAATAGCTCTGAGTTGTTTGTAGGACCGGTCCGGGAAGCGATCCGGCAGACCGCTCAGGACTTTCCGCGATGCAAACCGAAGCGCCAGCGACGAACCG
>CAZONP010000110.1:0-8090 GCA_964581155.1 uncultured Candidimonas sp.
AGCCGCTGTACACTACCGGGCATGATTATTATTGGTTTTGAAAGTTCATGCGATGAAACCGGCGTGGCCCTGGTATGCACGCGGCGGGGCTTGCTGGCGCACGCCTTGCACAGTCAGGTCGCCATGCACGAAGAGTACGGCGGGGTCGTGCCTGAACTGGCCTCTCGCGATCATATCCGCCGTATCTTGCCGCTGACCCGTGAAGTGATGACAGCAGCCAATGTCTCGGCCGAGCAGATCGACGCGGTCGCGTACACCGCTGGGCCGGGTCTGGCCGGCGCATTGCTTGTAGGCGCGAGTGTGGCGCAGGCATACGCCTGGGCGCGGGGTTTGCCCGCCATACCCATTCATCACCTCGAGGGCCACTTGTTGTCGCCATTATTGGCGCAACCCAGGCCGGAATTTCCGTTTGTTGCCTTGCTGGTGTCGGGGGGGCACACGCAATTGATGCGGGTGAACGGCGTTGCGGACTACGAACTGCTGGGCGAAACGCTCGACGATGCGGCCGGCGAAGCCTTCGACAAAACGGCCAAGCTGATGGGATTGGGCTACCCGGGTGGGCCTGCGCTATCCGCCTTGGCCGAACAGGGCGACGCGGGTGTGTTCGATTTGCCGCGCCCCATGTTGCATAGCAAGGATCTGGATTTCAGCTTCAGTGGATTGAAGACCGCAGTCCTGACTCGTTTGCGAAACCTCGAAAAGGACCAGGGGCCTTTGTCCGAGCGCCAGCGCGCGGATCTCGCAGCCGCAACCGAGGCGGCTATCGTTGACGTGTTGGCGGCGAAGTCGCTCAAAGCCTTGAAGCAAACCGGCTTGAATCGCCTGGTCGTGGCGGGCGGCGTAGGTGCCAATCGGCATTTGCGCGCGCGCCTGAACCAGGCAATGCCCAAGTTGGGCGGCGAGGTATTTTTTCCGCCGCTGGACTTATGCACCGATAACGGGGCCATGATTGCATTTGCGGCGGCGATGCGCGTGAATGCGGGGTTGGTTGACCTTACCGATACACGGCACGCATTCACTGTCAGGCCGCGCTGGGACTTGCACGACGTGTGCGTGGGCGGCGCCTCGGCCTAAGCCTATTTCTTTTTACCGCCAATGCGGCTTTCCTTGCCTGTCATCAGGCGGCTGATGTTCAACCGATGGCGAAATATCAGCAATACGCTGATGGCGGCAATGGCCAGGGCAATGGTGGTGTGCAGATCCCACGCTACGTTCCCGCCCAACAAATAATAAAGCGGCGCAAAAACTGCGGCCATTATGGCTGCCATGGACGAATACCGTGTAACGTAGGCCACGATCAGCCAGGTGCCCACGGTTGCCAAGGCCAGCCACGGATTCAGCGCCAACAGGACGCCCAACGCTGTCGCCACCCCTTTGCCTCCTTTGAATTTCAGGAAGACGGGATACAAGTGACCCAGGAATACAGCCACCGCGCACAAGGCAATGGTCAACATGGGCAGGTTGTATGTCGTGGCCGCATACGTTGCCACGGCGACTGCTGCCCAGCCTTTTGCCGCATCCCCCAGTAGCGTAAGCGCCGCTGCGGTTTTGTTTCCGCTACGCAACACGTTCGTAGCCCCTGGATTCTTCGACCCGAAGGTACGGGGGTCCTGCAGCTTCATCAGGCGGCTGACGATAACGGCGAACGAAACCGAACCAAGCAGGTAGGAGAAGATGACCAGGGCAAGCGAGAGAAGGCTGGGGACAGCGGCTGACATATATTTACGAACTCCGGTGGGTTGTGCGCCGATTCTACCTAGTGTCACCCAAAACTCCAAAACGAGCGGGTACAATTCGCTACGTTCAGTTCAATTCAATGGAAGGGCAATGCGCATATTGGTAGCGAACGACGACGGCTATACGGCCCCGGGTCTCGACGCCCTGGTATTGGCTCTTAAGGGTTTAGGGGAACTGACCGTGGTTGCACCGGAAACCAATTGCAGCGGAGCATCCAATTCACTTACCTTGAACCGCCCCATGTCAGTCCGCCAGGCAGCCAACGGCTACTTCTACGTGAACGGCACACCCTCGGACTGCGTGCATATTGCCCTGACGGGTCTACTGGATTTCCGGCCAGACCTCGTCGTCTCGGGCATCAATAATGGCGCCAACATGGGCGACGACACCCTTTATTCAGGTACGGTGGCCGCAGCCACGGAAGGCTATTTGTTTGGCATACCCGCCATCGCTTTTTCCTTGGTGGAAAAAGGATGGCAGCATCTGGACACGGCGGGGCGCATCGCCCGACAACTGGTTGAGCAACACATCGCCAGTCCGCTGGGCGCCAACGTGTTGCTCAACGTGAATATTCCGGCCGTTCCCTACGAAGCACTGCAAGGCATGCAAGTCACCCGCCTGGGCAAGCGCCATCCCTCCGAACCTGTGGTCAAGAGCAGTACGCCATACGGTGATCCTGTGTACTGGATAGGCCCGGTTGGTCGCGTCTCCGACTCGTCGGCCGACACGGATTTCGGCGCTATCGGGCGGCAAGCCGTATCCATTACACCGTTGCGCCTGGATCTCACCCACCACGAGCAACTTCCCCACATACGGGACTGGGCGGGGCCGTTATGCGCAAACCCGTAGTACCGTTTCCCTTCGCCAACGGCACGACCAATCGTTTCGGCCGCTCCAGCCTGGGCGGCGGGGTAAGCACGGCCAATAGCAATACCCGGATCTTTACTCAGGCCAGAATCACTCCCGGCACGGCCATCGCGCGCGACCCGGCGCCCTTGATGAATCTGGGCCTTAATTCAGAACGCTCGCGCAGCATGATGATTCAGCGATTGCGCAACCAGGGTATCCAGGACGAACGCGTGCTCGACGCCATGATGGCAGTGCCACGCCATATGTTTATTGACGACGGCCTGGCAAGCCGCGCATATGACGACGCCGCCCTGCCCATCGGTTACAGCCAGACCATCTCCCAGCCTTGGGTGGTCGCGCGCATGATCTCCGTTGTGTGCGAGAATCGGGTTCCGGTTAAAGTTCTGGAAGTTGGCGCGGGTTGCGGTTATCAGGCGGCGGTTCTGGCGCAGTTCGTCAAAGACGTCCATGCCATCGAACGAATTCGCGGTCTGTACGACATGGCGCGCGACCACCTTAGGGTGTTGAAGCTTATTGGGCGCGTCAGGCTCAGCTTCGGAGACGGCATGGTGGGTTTGCCTGGCGTCGCACCCTTCGACGCCATCATCATTGCAGCTGCCGGCATTAAAATTCCCCAGGCGCTGCTTGAACAGTTGGCCGTCGGGGGCCGTCTAATCGCCCCGGAGGGCACAACAGCGCAACGCCTGATTCTAATCGAACGCACTGGCGCCGCAACCTGGCGCCGTGACGAGCTCGAGTCCGTTCGCTTTGTCCCACTTCGGGCAGGAACACAGCCTTGAGCTTCCAGGAGATATTTATGCATACACCAACGCTCCGGACGACCGGCACAATCACAAGTCAGCAGCCTAAACGCGGCTCCCGCCATGTACTGCTTGTGGCCGTACTTGTCTCAACCGTACTTGCCGGCTGCGCTTCGCGGACCAGCAAGGCGCCGGTAACCGACATGACCGGGGGTTCCATGGCTCCGGCCGTTGGCGGGACCTATATCGTCAGGCCTGGCGACACGCTATACAAGATCTCGCAGGCCAACAATGTCGACGTCGTCACGTTGGCCCGTCTGAATAATATCAATGACCCGAGCCAGTTACGGGTCGGACAAGTGCTAAGGCTGGACAGCGCCGGCTCTGCGCCTGCGGTGCCAGGCGTTGCCAAGCCCACCCCAATCACACCGGTAACGCCGGTGGAACCTGCAAGCGCGGCAAGGGCCAGCGATGCGGCCAAGATCAATTGGGGCTGGCCGGCGTCGGGCAAGATCATTCAAAGCTTCAACCCCAACACCAAAGGCATCGACATCGCGGGTGCACCCGGCGAACCCGTCCACGCCGCTGCGGACGGCAAGGTAATGTACGCCGGCAATGGCGTGCGCGGCCTGGGCAATCTAATTCTGCTGGGTCATTCCGACGGCTTTATCACTGCCTATGCGCACAACCAGTCCTTGTTGGTGAAGACCGGGCAGCAAATCAAGAAGGGCGCCAAAATTGCCGCCATAGGGCAAACCGACACCACATCGCCGCGCCTGCACTTTGAAGTCCGTCGGCGTGGCACCCCGGTCAACCCCTTGTCCTACTTGCCTGTCCGATGATCCCGACGCTGGTCTTCGACCTTGAAACGATACCGGATGCGGTTGGTTTGCGACGCCTCAATCCCCAGTGGGATCCGGAGCTCACCGACACTCAAGTAATTGAAGCGGCCCTTGAGGCAAGGCAGGCATCGCACGGCAACGATTTTCTGCCATTGCATCTGCATCGGGTGGCAGTGGTGGGTTGCGTGTTTCGTGACGACCAGGGTTTTCGTGTAAAAACGCTGGGCACGGCCACCGACACCGAAGCCACGCTCATCAATGGTTTTTTCAAGACAATAGAGCGCTATACACCTCGTTTGGTCAGCTGGAACGGCTCGGGCTTCGACCTGCCGGTGCTTCACTATCGCAGCCTGATTCATGGCGTCCAGGCGCCTCGCTATTGGGATATGGGTGAAGACGATCGCGACTTCAAGTACAACAATTACATCAGCCGCTATCACCAAAGACACACCGACCTGATGGATTTGCTGGCCAAATACAATGGCCGCGCCAATGCACCGCTGGACGATCTGGCCAAGCTTTGTGGTTTTCCCGGCAAGCTGGGCATGGACGGCAGCCAGGTATGGCGGGCATGGTCCAATGGCCAGACGGACGAGGTCCGGGCGTACTGCGAAACCGACGTGGTCAATACATGGCTGGTCTATTGCCGGTTCCGCTTCATGAAAGGCGAATTGGATCGTCAGGCTTACGATGCCGAGGTTCAGCTCGTGCGCGATACCCTGGCGGCCAGTCCGGCTACGCATTGGCAGGAATACCTGGCGGCTTGGCCAACGCCGTCTGAAACCGACTGAAAAGACTGCGGCGTCGCAGTAACAGATGCGCAATGGCTTGGCCGGCACAATGGGGCTCCATCGAAACAAAGGAACTCCATCATGCAAGCATCCACTTTTACCCAGTCCATCAAACTTGCCACACTGGCCACCGCAATTGCGCTGAGCGGCATGGCGGGTACCGCCTTCGCGGCGGACGGTCCTGTAACCAAGCAAGTATCGTCGGCAGCCTCGGGCGTGCAAGCAGACCCGGCTGCGGCACCCTGCGGTAAATCGGGCCGTCACCATGGCCACCATGGCAAACATGGCAAACATGCGCGGGCGTTCATGGGAAATGCCGCACTGTTCATTCCCGGTTATGGGCCTGTAAGCCCGGCGGTTGTCGATTCGCTTGCTCTGACGGATAGCCAGGCCAAATTGGTGCAGGCTGCGCGCGATGCGCAAAAAGCCGGCATGGCGTCGCGTCGCGACACGATGCAGACCATGAAGACAACGCGCATGGAACAGTTGAAGTCCGGAAAACTGGACCCTAAGGCGGCCTTGAAACAGTCACAAGAGGCGCGCAACAAAGCGCACCAGGAACGAAACAAGCTGGATGAAAATTGGCTTGCGGTCTGGGACGCCCTGGATGCTACACAACAAGAGAAGGTCAGCGCCTATCTGGCCGAACGAATCGAGAAGCGTGCGCAGCATCAGTCCCGTGGCCAACATGGCGGCAAATCCGGAAAAATGGCCTCGTAAGCCCCTACTGTGCCGGGATGCTCCTCGACTTCCCGGCCAGAGAGTGTCAAAATTCGGGCCTCAATCAACTGGGTGCCCGAATAATGACGTTGGAAGTGCTTGATATCGAGTCGCTGGACCTTGAGGCGCGTGGTGTTGCCCGCCGGGATGGCAAGGTTGTTTTCGTGGAAGGCGCGTTACCGGGCGAGCGCGTGCTCGCCCGAATTACGCGCAACAAGCCGTCATATGACACCGCCCGGACCGAGCGCATCATCAAGGCGTCGTCCCAGCGTGTCACACCGGGTTGTCCGCATTTTGGCGTGTGCGGCGGTTGTGCCATGCAGCATCTCGATGCCGCCGCCCAGGTTGCTGTCAAGCAACGCGTGCTGGAGGACTCACTGGCGCATATTGGCAAACTGAAACCCGCCATGGTCTTGCCACCGTTGCATGGCCCAACGTGGGGTTATCGTTACCGCGCGCGGTTGTCTGTGCGGGCAGTGCGAAAGAAAGGCGGCGTACTCGTGGGATTTCGTGAGAAACGCGGCAGCTATGTCGTCGACATGAGGGAATGCCCCGTCATGCCGCTCCATGTATCGAACCTGTTGACCCCGTTGCGTGAACTCATGGGCACCTTGTCGATTCCCGATCGGATTGCACAGATTGAAGTCGCCGTGGGCGACACGACCACAGTATTGCTGTTGCGCCATCTGGAGGCGCTGACCGACAACGATATTGCCTTGTTGCACGCCTTCGCTGAAAAGCATGGCGTCACGTGGTGGCTGCAGTCAAAGGGTCCGGAAACCGTTCATCCGCTGCGCCCACAGGACAAAGACATACTGGCCTATGCATTGCCGGAATTTGGTTTGCGCATGCCGTACCGGCCAGTGGATTTCACGCAAGTGAACCACCCAATCAATCGTAGCCTTATTTCACGGGCATTGACGTTGCTGGACGTGCAAGCGGACGACAGGGTGGCCGATTTGTTCTGCGGTTTGGGCAACTTCACGCTGCCGCTGGCGACTCGGGCCGCACGTGTCGTGGGAATCGAAGGTAGCGCGGGGCTGACCGAAAGGGCGCTCGAGGCGGCACGGCAGCACGGCCTGGATGATCGCACCACCTTTGCTACCCTAAACCTTTTCGAAGTGGACGTTCAATGGCTACGCGACCTTGGGCGGTTCGACCGGATGCTGGTCGACCCGCCACGTGAAGGCGCCGAAGCGGTCGCACGCGCGCTGGCCGCCCTTGGACCCGCCGAGCGGCCCAAGCGTATTGTCTACGTCTCGTGCAGCCCAGCCACGCTTGCGCGTGACGCGGCCATTCTGGTGCACGAGGGAGGCTACCGACTGCAGGGCGCGGGGGTGATCAACATGTTCCCCCACACCGCACATGTGGAATCAATTGCCGTGTTCGACGCCTGAGGCGGAAGCCCCGAGGCGCGCCAACAGGCGGTGCCCGGGTCAGGCTTGCGGCGTGCTTTCAGCCAGAATGCGTTGCGCTTCCTCGCGCACCCGGTCCGGCGCCGTGCCACCGATATGGTTGCGCGCGGCCACTGAGCCTTCAAGCGTCAGGACGGCGTAGATGTCTTGCTGAACCAGGCTATTGAACCCTTGCAGGTCGGCAAGCGGCAGGTCGGACAGGTCGCAGCCGCGTTGCTCGCATTCGCGTACGGCCAGCGCAACGGTTTCGTGCGCATCGCGGAACGGCACGCCTTTCTTTACGAGGTAATCGGCCAGATCCGTGGCGGTGGCGTAGCCTTGCATGGCGGCTGCCCGCATGGCTTGCGCATTGACGCGTATCCCGCCGATCATATCGACGAAAATAGTCAGTGTGTCACGGATAGTGTCGGCCGAATCGAAGAGGCCTTCCTTGTCTTCCTGGTTATCTTTGTTGTAGGCAAGCGGTTGCCCCTTCATGAGAGTAAGCAGCGCCACCAGATGGCCGTTGACGCGACCCGTCTTGCCGCGGGCCAGTTCGGGCACGTCGGGGTTCTTCTTTTGCGGCATGATGGAGCTGCCCGTGCAGAAGCGGTCCGCCAGATCGATGAAGCCGATGCGAGGGCTCATCCAGAGCACCAGTTCCTCGGACAGGCGCGAGATGTGCGTCATGATCAGGGCGGCCGAGGCGCAAAATTCAATGGCGAAGTCCCGGTCGGAGACGGCATCCAGCGAATTTCGGCACACGTCATCGAAGCCCAGTGTGCGTGCGACCCGTTCGCGGTCGATGGGGTACGAGGTGCCCGCCAGCGCGGCTGCTCCCAATGGCAGGCGATTGACGCGGCGACGGCAGTCGGCCAGGCGTTCCGCGTCGCGGCCGAACATTTCAGCGTAGGCCAGCAAATGGTGCCCGAACGTGACGGGCTGCGCCACTTGCAGGTGGGTGAACCCTGGCAATATGGTGGCGGCATGTTCGAG
>CAZONP010000111.1:0-8078 GCA_964581155.1 uncultured Candidimonas sp.
CGGCATGAGTCTAGCTGCAACACGCCGTTACCCTGCGGAGCGACACATGGCAGCGACATCGAGCAAACGCGCCTTATGGAAGGGCGCCATTTCTTTTGGGTTGGTTCATATTCCCATCGCCTTGCATTCGGCGACTGCCGACCAAGGCCTGGACTTTGATTGGCTGGACAAGCGCAGCATGGATCCGGTCGGCTATAAGCGCATCAACAAAACAACCGGTAAGGAAATCACCAGCGAGAACATCGTCAAAGGGATTGAATACGAGGATGGCCAGTACGTGGTGCTGTCGCCAGACGAGATTAGCGCCGCCTACCCCAAGACCACGCAAACCGTTGAGATCGAGGCGTTTGTTCCGCTTAAGGATATCCCCTTCATCTATTTAGAGCGCCCCTACTATATCTCGCCGATCAACAAAGGCGCCAAGGTGTATGCGCTGCTGCGCGAGGTCCTGCGCAAGTCGCAGAAGGTGGGAATTGCCAAGGTGGTAATACAGACGAAACAGCATCTTGCCGTCTTGATGCCTTGCGGCCCGGCGCTAATATTGAATTTGCTGCGTTGGGGTGACGAGATACGCACGTGGGACGAGCTTAACCTACCGGCGGAAGGAACCCAATCCACCGGCTTGACCGAGAAAGAAATGGCCATGGGCGAACAACTGGTCGCCGACATGAGCGCCAAGTGGAAGCCGTCGGACTTTACGGATTCGTTCAAGGAACAAATACTGCAATTGGTGAAGGAAAAGGTCGAGGCGGGCCAGACTGAATCTGTCAGCCAGCCGGAGCCGGAAGAGGAACAAGCAGGCGGGGCCAAGATCCTGGACTTGACCGAAATGCTGCAGCGGAGTCTTAACAAGGGATTGCGCACGCCTGCGAAGGAGGCTGCAACCGTAAAGCCGGCGCCGGCAAAGCCTGCAGGGGCGAAGAAGACATCGGCGAAGTCTGCCTCAGCTAAGGATGTCCCAGCTAAGAATGCCCCAGCTAAGGCTGCCTCAGCTAAGGCAGCCTCATCCAAGGCCGCATCGGGAAAGACCTCCACGGAAAAGGCTGCCGCGACGAAGAAAACGGCCACAAAGAAAGCCGCCCCCACCAAGAAGGCCAGCCCGGCGGCCAAAAGCCGCCTTCGCACCAAAGCCGCGTAGTTCATGCCCAAAGCCGACCCCTTAAGCCAATACAAGGCCAAGCGTAATTTCACCGTCACCACCGAGCCGGCCGAGGGTGGCGCCGCCAATGCCAATGCTCCTGCCTTCGTCGTGCAAAAGCATTGGGCCAGCCGTCTGCATTACGACTTCCGCCTGGAACTGGACGGCGCCATGAAGAGCTGGGCAGTACCGAAAGGTCCCAGTTTCGATCCCCGAGACAAGCGCATGGCGGTGCATGTGGAAGACCACCCGATTTCTTATAACAAATTCGAAGGGACCATTCCGCCTGGTCAATATGGCGCCGGCAAGGTGATTATTTGGGACAAGGGCACGTGGGCGCCCGAGGGCGACGCCCGCCGTGGCTACCGCGAGGGCAAGCTTAAGTTCGAATTGCGCGGCCATAAACTGCGCGGCAAGTGGGCGCTGGTGCGCATGAAGGGCAAGTCCGAAAAGCAGGATCCATGGCTGCTGATCAAGGAGAAGGATGAATTCGTGCGCTCGGCCGGCGAATTCAGCGTAGTGGATGAAATGCCGGACAGCGTGGCCGGGACTCACGATGTGGGTAAAACCGTTGGCGCGAAGGAACGGGAAACTGAGGCGGAACGACCGGGCGCCGATGCGCCGGGCGCCGACGCGTCGGGTGCCGACGCGCCGTCTGCGGCACTGCCAGACACTTTCCAACCAGAACTGGCCACCTTGGTCGATGCGCCGCCCAAAAATGGCGACGAATGGCTGTACGAGATCAAATTCGACGGCTACCGCTTGCTGGCCCGCATTCAAAAGCACAAGGCACGCCTGTATACCCGCAATGGACACGACTGGACGAGCAAACTGAAGGCCTTGTCGCAGACGCTTGCCCGAATGAAGCTGCCGGACGGCTGGTACGACGGTGAAATTGTGGTGCTCGACGAGCAAGGCCTGCCCAACTTCCAGTCCTTGCAAGGCGCGTTTGACGCCGCACGCACGTCCAATATTGTTTACTACCTTTTTGATCTTCCCTACTGTGACGGAGCGGATTTGCGCGCGCTGCCGCTGGTCAAGCGGCGGGCTCGGTTGGCCGCCGTGCTGGAACAGGCAAGCGTCGACCCGGAAGGCGCCGTGCGCTTCAGCGACACCTTCGATGTAGACGCCCGCCATATCGTTACGTCGGCCTGCAAGCTGGGACTGGAAGGCGTCATCGGCAAAAAGAAGTCCTCGCCTTACGTATCGCGCCGGTCGGGCGACTGGATCAAGCTCAAGTGCAGCCAGCGCCAGGAGTTCGTCATTGGCGGCTATACCGAGCCGCAGGGATCGCGATCCGGGCTAGGGTCGTTGCTTCTGGGGGTATATGACGACAAGGGCAAGCTGCGCTATGCCGGTAACGTGGGCACGGGGTTCAGCACCAAAAGCCTGGTTGCCATACGCAAGAAGCTGAATGCCTTGCACACGGACACTCGGCCGTTTCATGCCCCCACCGGCATGGACAAGAAGGCCCAATGGGTAAAGCCGGAGTTGGTGGCGGAGGCTTCCTTCGCCCAGTGGACCAACACCGGGCGCATACGCCATTCCGTGTTCCATGGCCTGCGCGACGACAAACCGCCAAAAGCCATCATCCGGGAGACCGCCATGCCGGCGCAATCGCCTGCTCAATCAAATAACGGGGCATCATCGTCTCCTGCCAAGAAGGCCGTGTCTAAACCGGACGTACCCGAATCGGCCCTCTCCAAGCTGAAAGTCACCCATCCCGAACGCGTCATCGACGAATCCACAGGCATCACAAAAATCGACTTGATCCGTTACTACGGCCTCGTCGCGCCGTTGATGCTGGAGCACCTGAAAGGCCGGCCCGTGTCCCTGGTGCGGGCGCCATCCGGCGTGAAGGGCCAAATGTTTTTTCAGAAGCACCTGGAGACGGCAAAGATGACGGGCGTGCGGCAATTGTCGCCCGACCTGGATCCCGAGCACGAGCCGCTGATGGAAGTCGTATCCGCCCAGGGCTTGCTGAACGCGGCGCAAATGAATGTGATCGAATTCCACACCTGGAACGCCATAAAGACCGCCATCGGCAAGCCCGACCGCATGACTTTCGACCTTGACCCCGGCCAAGGCGTGGAGTGGCCCGCCATGCAGGAAGCGGCGCTCGTCATGCGGGCTTTTCTGAACGAGCTTGGACTGGTGTCGTTCGTGAAGACCAGCGGGGGCAAGGGCTTGCACGTCATCGTGCCGCTGAAACGGCGCCTGGGCTGGGATGCGGTCAAGGATTTCTCCCAGGCCATCGTCATGCACCTGGCCAAGACTCTGCCCCAGCGCTTTGCCGCCAAAAGCGGTCCGCGCAACCGGGTCGGCAAGATTTTCATCGACTACTTGCGCAACGGCTTTGGCGCGACCACGGTGTGCGCGTGGTCGGCGCGTGGGCGGCCTGGAATGGGCGTGTCCGTGCCGCTGTCGTGGGACGAGGTCGAGCACCTGGCAAGCTCGGCGCAATGGCATGTGCGCAATATTCACGAACGGCTGGATGCCGGCAATACACCATGGGCCGACTACAACGCGGCGGCGCAGGCGCTGGGACCGGCCATGAAGACGCTGGGATTCAAGCCGTAGGACCGCAACTTGCAGGCAGATCGCGTCCGCGCTTGGCCATGGCCGCCCACCGCCGAGCCCGTTTCCCGCCAAGGAGAATTCAATTGAAAAAAATCCACTTGAAGCCATTGAATCAGCAAGTCATTGTCATAACAGGCGCCAGCAGCGGCATAGGCCTAGCCACCGCGCGCGAGGCCGCGCGCCGCCGAGCGCGGCTCGTATTGGCCAGCCGCAACCGGAAGGCGCTGGATGCGCTGGTGGAAGAATGCAAAGCCATGGGCACCGACGCCATCGCCGTCACGGCGGACGTGGGCGTGCAGGAAGATCATCAGAAAATCTTCGACGCCGCCATGACGGCCTACGGCGGCATCGAAACCTGGGTCAATAATGCCGGCGTGACCATCTACGGCAAGGTGGAGGAAGTGGCAATCGAAGACCAGCGCCAGCTGTTCGAGACCAATTTCTGGGGCGTGGTGTATGGGTCCTTGACGGCCGTACGCCAATTACGCCAGACGGGCGGTGCGTTGATCAATGTGGGCAGCGAAGTGTCGGATCGCGCCGTGCCGCTGCAAGGCATGTACTCGGCATCCAAGCATGCCATTAAAGGCTTCACCGACGCCTTGCGCATGGAATTGGAAGCCGATGACGCACCGGTTTCCGTTACCCTGATCAAGCCGGCGTCCATCGACACCGGGTATGTCGAACATGCCAAGAATTACCTGGACGTCGAACCCCAGCTGCCTCCGCCCATATACAGCCCGAACGCGGTGGCCGACGCCATCCTGTACGCGGCCGAGCACCCCATGCGGGATATTTATGTGGGCAGCGCGTCCCGGGCTATTTCAGCTTTGAGCCGCATGCCGACACTGGCCGACAAGCTGCTGGGCCGCCCGATGATACGCGCGCAGCGCAGCGACCGGCTCGCGGAGCCGAGGCAGGATGCCTTGTGGGAGGCGGGCGAAACATGGCACCCTGACACCAATCCCGACCGACACGTGCGCTCGGCCAGCATTTACACCGAAATGAATACGCGGTGGCGCGGCCTGATGTTGGCCGGCGCAGGGCTTGCAGCGTTGTACACCGCCCTGCACTGCCTGCCTAAAGCGAAGGATCGGAGTCGGTAGGGGTGGGCGCGATTGCCGGGCAGATTGATATCGTGTTCAATATCAAAGGCAACGATTATCGGCTGATCGTAGCTGTTGCGTACAAACTTGGCATCGTATACGTCAAATTTATCGGCACGCACGCCGAGTACGACAAGATCGATGCCGCAACCGTGGAAATGGAGTAAATCATGGAGATCCGCCCAATCCGTACCGAGGCTGACTACAAAGCTACTTTGAAAGAAGTCTCCCTCCTAGTGGAGCATGATCCAGATATCGGCACGGCTGACGGCGACCGCCTTGATGTGCTGGCGACTCTGGTCCACGCCTATGAGGCAAAGCACTATCCAACAGATCCTGCTGATCCAATTGAAGCAATTAAATTTAGAATGGAGCAAGCCGGCCTGACGGCCAAAGACTTGGAACCCATGATTGGCCAGCGTAACCGCGTCTACGAAATTCTGAATCGTAAGCGTGCTTTGACTCTGCCGATGATCTGGAAGCTGCATCAACAGCTTGGGATTCCAGCTCAAAGCCTGATCCGGCCGCCAGCGCACGCGTAACGATGCCAGACGAGCGTCCTCAGCCCCAACTCGGTGGCCGACGCCATCCTCTACGCGGCCCGAACACCCAAAAGGAATCACACTGCGGCGTGCCCAATTGTTTTACCCTAGGCTGGCCAATAAGGAGCTTTTGCGATGAGCGTAGACCTCTCTCCCATTGCCTCGGAGTTCGAGACCGAAGAACAAGCGGCCAGCTATGACCACTGGTTCCGTGCGAAGGTCGAAGCCAGCTTTGCCGACCCGCGACCGAGCATCCCTCATGACCAGGTAATGGCCCGCATGAACGCCATTATCGAAAAAGCGGAAAAACACCACCTGGCCCCAAAATAAACCGTGCTCACTAAAGGTCGTGACGGCTTAATAGCCCTGTACCCGTACTGGGGCCGTCCTGGGCGCATCTCAGGTACTCGCGAAATCGTGGCTAACCCCAACTGCATCGTCATCTATCGTGCAGCCAACGCGGCAGAGTCGTTTTCCTCCAACACGATGGTGAGGTACTCGGCGATAGCCTGCTTGTCCGGCAAATGCTCCGCCATGTCGAAGTCTGGCAGTCCGGAAACCTTAACCTTTGCATTCATGGCTAACCCTCCGATAGTTCGGCTATGCGGATAGCGCGGGGCAATATTATCCATTTGCTAGGACCTATCTCGCCGCCAAGCATTACGATCAGCATATCTTCACGCTTCGCATAATACATGCGCCACCCAGGGCCAGAATGTTCCCGCATCTCGCAGACACCTGCCTTTTAATAACATATTTGTTAAAATCCACCTGTGCCTTACACTATTCACTATTACAGTGAAGAAGTGGAAGCCAAGGTTCTGGCCCTGCCCAAAACCTTGCTTGCCCGCTACTTCAGTCTTACCGACCGCATGATCGCAACGGGTACCAACCTGGGAATCCGAAAAAACACCCCTGGCAGAACGCCGTATCGCTGAAGCCCGATTAAAGGAGATTCAAAATGCGAACTCATGAAGAACTCAAGGCTCTGGCTCTGTCTGACCCTGCGGTCCGCGCTGAATATGAACGCATCGAACGTGAAGAAATGCCCATGCTCGACACCATCCTGAAGGCCCGTGCCGAAGCCGGACTGACCCAGGCCCAGGTAGCCGAACGCATGGGCACTAAGGCACCTGCTGTGGCACGGCTCGAAAATGCGCTCGTGACTGGCAAGCACTCTCCATCGATTGCGACACTGCAGAAATACGCCGCAGCGCTGGGCAAGAAACTGGAAGTCAAGTTCAATTGAAAGAGCTTTCCGGCATCCATGGATTTAATAGAGCTGCACCAGTCGCCTCAAAGTCGGCTACGTTTCGTGTGACTACCGTCATGCCATGGACAAGCGCCGTGGCCGCTATGAGGGCGTCTCGTTCAGCGCAGGGGTCGGGCACATGCAGACGGGCACATCGCAATGCCACGGCAGTATCGACCGGCAATGAGCGCCCCGAAAATTCCGGCAGGACAAGCGTGTCAAACCAAGTCCGCAGCCTTGCGCCTTGGATGGAGTCGCGCCGTTCGACCCGCAGGATGCCTATCTCAAGTTCCATGACGGTCAGGGCAGAAATGTAGAGACTCGCCGCATCGACTCCAGACAGCCACGCGACAACGTTACCATCCGCCTTCCCGTCTCCGGCCTTGCGTAGCTCTGAGAGCACGTTAGTATCGAGAAGGAACATCACGATAACTCAGCGGGTCGGCTTTGGATATTGGCACGGGGCGGATCGAACTCAATACTCGCTAACTCCGGCATAGCAAGGGCTTCAACGATACTACGGCGCTTCCCCGTGATGCGGTGGTATTCATCAATACTCAAGAGCACGTGAGCGGGCTTGCCACGATCAGTAATGAATACAGGGCCTTCTAAAGCGGCTTTCTTGGCTCGGCCAATGTCTTGATTAAGCTCTCTGCTGGATAAGGTGGTGATTGTCATGGGGCCCGCTCCGCGCAACCTATAATGAAGCAACGTTACTACATTATCTTGAAATAACGCAAGTGCAGCGTCGAAACGGTCAGCTGCGCAGCCGATAGGTAGACCGGAACACCTCAGGGCGTACAGGTTTCCAGAAAGCCCAGCACACCCGCGTTGAAGACTTCGTTGCGGTCGCCGGTGATCATGTGGCCGGCGCCTGCCACCTCAAAGACACCCAGCTGCGGCAAGTAGCCGCGCAGTTCTTCGATGGCCTGATCGGTGATCAAGTCGCTGCTCATGCCTCGGACAAGCAATACGGGAACCGAGATGCGGCTGCAGGCCTGATGCAGTTCCTCGGCTAAGGCGTCGCCCTGCGCCACGTCTGTTTTCTCGAAAAAGACCGGATCCCAGTGCCAGTAAAGCCGGCCGTCCTCGCGCTTGCGCAGGTTCTTCATAAGCCCGCTGATGTCGCGCGGACGCGGCCGCTGCGGGTTGTACAAGGACACCACATCGGCCGCTGCTTCGATGTCGGCAAAACCACCCTTATGCCCTTGCAGGAAGTTGATGACGGTGTTGGTACCGGTCGCATCCAGCCGGGGCACAACGTCGACAAGCACCAGGGCGCCGGCAATGGGCTCGCCGCCCTGCCCCAGCGCATGCATGGAGGTGATGCCGCCCATGGAGGCGCCGACTAGCACTGGCTTGGTGGCCACGGTGCCCAGCACTTGCCGCAGGTCGGCGGCAAGAATGTCCAGCGAATAATCGCCGTTAGACGACCAGTCGCTTTCACCATGGCCGCGGGCGTC
>CAZONP010000112.1:0-8033 GCA_964581155.1 uncultured Candidimonas sp.
TGTCTGCGGCATCGCGCAGGGCTTGTGTCAGCGCCACATACAGTTCGGGCGACAGGGCATTGCGCGCGTCCGGGTTGTCGATAGACAGAACCTGGACGCTGCCTTCCCGGTACATGTGCAAGGGGGGGCGAGTAGGGTTGCGATTCACGATCATTCAGCGATTAAAGGTTCCAGATGTCGATTTCTGTGGCAACCTTATTCCAGCGGTCGTGTTCGGCGTTCAGGCGCGCAGTCATTTCGTCAGCAGGTTGGTAGGTCGGTATTGCCCCGATCTTTACCATACGTTCCTGAAACTCGGGATCGGCCAGCATTTCCTTTAATTCTTTGTTCAGTCGATCAGAGACTTCCTGTGGGGTGCCGTTGGGAACGATCAGACCGCTCCAGCTGCTGGCCTCGAAATTCGAGAAGCCCTGCTCGGCCACTGTTTTTACATTGGGCAGAAAGACTTGACCGCTTTTAGAGAGCACGGCAACGGGCTTGATACTGCCGGACTGGATGTGCGGCATGGCGGCGATTGTGTCGGACACCATCATGGATATTTGCCCGCCGATCAAATCGGTGATGGCCGGCGCACTGCCGCCGTAGGGAATATGCTGCATTTCGAACTTGCCTAAGCCTTTGAGCTGTTCCAGCGACATATGGCCGATGCTGCCGACACCAGGACTGGCGTAGTTCACGACAGTCTTTTTGCTCGCCTCGATCAACTGCTGGAAATCGTCAACGCCAGGAAGAGATTTCGGATTGATGACCACAACGTAAGGCAGGTCGTATACGGTGGCTGCGCACTTGAAGTCGGTGCGTACGTCATAAAGGTTGTTACGGTGGACAATGGGCGCGATAAGCGCGGGCATCCCGAACATCGAAATCGAATAGCCGTCGGGCTTGGTGCGTATGAATTGTGACGTGCCTACAGAGCCGGACGCGCCAGCCTTGTTTTCCACCAAAATATGCTGGCCAAGCCTCTCCGACAGTTTCTGCGCTACCAAGCGGGCAATGGTGTCGGTTGGTCCGCCTGCGGGGAATGCCACAATCATGTGTATGGGCTTGTTCGGCCACGTGGCGGCGAACGACGGCATGGGCAGTACGGCGGCGCCCAGTGCGGATAGCGCCGACACTTTCATAAACGAGCGGCGGTTAAAGTTGGATGTCTTAGTCATTCGGGTCTCCTGTTTCTACGTTTTTGAACTGAGGTTTCGTGTGCGATCAGATAATGTTTCGGGCTTTCAGGCTCTGCAAGGTGTCTGCATCTACAGCCAGAAGTTCTTGCAGGACTTCCGCTGTGTGCTCGCCATGATGGGGCGGGTTGTAGTTCACGCGGCTACGTTCGTTGTCAATCACGTAAGGCGGTGCGTGTATGGCTTGCGGCCCCGCTTCCGAATCTTCGTAGCGATAAAGCATTTCCGCATCACGGGTCCGGTCGGATTCTAGGGCTTCGTGCAAGCCTTGAACTTCACCGCAAGGGATGCCCGCTGCTTGCATACGTGCAATAAGTTCTGTGCGCGGGTATTGGCGGATTGCGTCTTCCAGCAAGGGCGACAAGATGTGCCGGTGCTTGGAGCGGTCGGTGTTACTTTCAAAGCGGGGGTCGGCCGCCAGGTCTGGCCGGAAAATAACTTGTTCGCAAAATCGCTGATACTGGCTGTTATTGCCGACTGCGATGACAACAGGGCCATCCTTGGCATCGAACACACCGTAAGGAACGATGGCTGGGTGCGAATTTCCGAATTTAACGGGGTCCTGTCCCGTCAATTGCGCTGCTAGCCCGTAGTAAGACGTGATCGCCAGGCCATTGTCGTAAAGCGCCATCTGGATGTGGCGACCGTGTCCGGTGGTGACGCGTTCGTACAGCACGGCCAGGATAGCCTGGGCGGCATGCATGCCGGTGAACATATCTACAGCGGCCACGCCGAACTTAAGCGGGCCCTGTCCTTCTTCACCGTTCATGGCCATGATTCCCGTTTCGCCCTGGATGACAAGGTCATAGCCTGGGCGGCTGCTTTCGGGGCTCAGCACCGAATATCCAGAGATCGAGCAATACACCACGCCGGGGTTCAGCGCTCGAATATGTTCATAGCCCAGTCCAAGTTTTTCTGCGCCGCCTTGTTTAAAGTTTTGAATCACCACATCCGATTTGGTGGCCAGTTTCAAGGCCAGAGCCAGGCCTTCCTCTGTTTGCACGTCCAGGCAAACCGAACGTTTGTTGCGGTTGGCACTGTTGAAATAGGATGTGTTCCGGCTTCCGACACGGATGCCCCAGTCGCGCGTGTCGTCACCACGATCCGGGTGTTCAACTTTGATGACGTCCGCGCCCAGATCGCCCAACGCCATGCCGCACAAGGGTCCCGCCATGACGCGGGACAGATCAAGTACTCGTACTCCAGCCAATGGTCGTATACCCAGCACAATGTTTCCTACTATTAACAGCGATGACATGCCTTCAGCATGTGGTTGATAAATTGTATAGGTCGGAATACTGTTAACAACCCCCATGGATGTTGACATGATGTTAAAGAACCTTGATCATGATTTATGAATTTGCTTTCGCTATCCATCTTCGTCGCTATCGTCGATAGCGGTAATTTAAGTCAGGCTGCTCGCGCTCTGAAAATGTCGCGCGCCAATGTCAGTTATCACCTGTCACAGCTTGAAAAATTTCTTGGTGCCGAACTGCTGCGCCGCACTCCACAAGGCAATGAGCTCACCGACTTGGGCGAACGTATTTACCAGCACGCTGCCAACATCATTAACGAGTCAGCGGTCCTGATGGAAACCGTAAAGACGGGCGTTGACGAATTGTCCGGAAGACTCGGGTTGAGCGTTCCAACAGGCTACGGGCAACTCGTCATTGGTCCTTGGTTGATTGAATTCAAAAAGCGCTATCCCGGTATTACTTTGGAAGTGCGATTCGACAACTTCGTTGACAACCTGGTTCGTGATGGGGTGGATGTGGCGATCAGTGTCAGGTCGGAGCCACCGCCCATGCTTGTAGTTCGTAACCTTGGGCCACTGCGTTACATGGTTTGCGCGTCCACCGAATGGGCGGCAGGCAACGTCATGCCGTGTACTGTGCAGCAGCTTGCCAATGTCCCGGTCGTAACCACCGGCGGCATTACCGGGCGGGCGCACCTGAGGTCGGTAAGTAATGGTCGGACCACCGAGCTGCACCTGAATCCCACGCTTTTGTCCCGAAACTTTCCGTATCTGCGCGAATGTATCCTGGCAGGGGTGGGGGTCGGAATTGTTCCCGACTATGTCGTAACAGACCTTGTTCAGAGCGGGCGCGTGGTCACCAGCATGGACGATCATGTCTTGACTCTGGATGCCAGCTTTATGTATCTGTTGTATACACCTAACCGCTATCAATCACGCGCCTTCAAGACGATGATCGATTTTTTGATGGAAAAACTTGGCCTCGACAAGCCGCTAAGGAAAGATCTGGAGTGATGCCGTCATTATCATCCAATGGCCTTCACGGACTTGCGTTCATGCGTCACAAAACGTCGTTAAAGTCAGGACAATGATCTCTGTTCCTACAGGAGATCAGGATGAGCCGTTTAAGAAAGTTTCTAGCTGACAAGGCCGTATTTGCCGAGCCTGTGGATATTGTTCGTGTATGGGCTCTGCGTGCCTTGATGGATCTGAATGGCCATCGGGAGTTCCTGATGAGCACATGTTTTTCCAGCGATGCGCTTGCCAACTATCTTGGACTGGAAAACTGGGTCGAGGACGCTGACGGCGACTTCAATCGCAAGACCATACGCCAGGAGCTTCAACGCCTGCATCGGACGGTAGAGGCCGATGCAGGCAGCCAAACGATACCGGCTCCTTTGTCCGGTAATGCTCAGCGTTTGGCGAGCCGTTGCGGTTTGTCGGATGTGGATTGCCGCATACTGGAATTCGTGATCCTCATACATAATGAGCGCCTGCTTGGCGAAGCTGTCGATTCATTGGGCCGCGTTATGACGCGGGATCTGCCATTGATTCTGTCGGTATTGTTGAAACTGCCGGTGCGAGCAGTGAAAGATGCCTTGCGCAGCACAGGTGCGTTGGCGCAATCAGGTCTTGTCAAAGTTGACCATGGATCATCGGATTTGACAGGAAAGCTGGAGGTCATCTCTGACGACTTTGCCGAGCGGATGTGCGCAAGTGATACGGAACCAATGACGCTTTTTCGCGATATGGTTATCCCCGCTGCGCCGGCTGAGCTGGACATCGACGACTACATCCACATAGCGCCTTCATTGGCAGTGCTTTTGCCGTATCTGCAGCACGCGCTGGGAACCCGGAAGAAAGGGGTGAACGTGATGGTGTATGGCGTCCCCGGTACGGGAAAAAGCCAATTGGCCAGAACGCTGGCCAGGGAGCTTGAATGCCAGCTTTACGAGGTGACCAGTGAGAATGAGGACGGCGAGCCGATCAATGGAGAGCGTCGCCTGCGCGCCTATCGGATCACGCAGAACTTCTTTGGGCAGCAGCGCGCGTTAATCGTATTCGACGAATCGGAGGATGTCTTCGCCGATGGTGACTCAAGGTCGGATCGGAGAAGCACCGCCCAGAGTCGCAAGGCATGGATGAATCGCATGCTGGAAGGCAACCAGGTGCCGGCAATCTGGATATCCAATCAGGTTGATTGCCTGGATCCCGCCTATACACGCCGGTTTGATATGGTGTTTGAGTTGCCGGTTCCTCCCAAGGCGCAACGCCAACGGATTATTCAGCAATCTGCCGGCGAGCTACTGGATACGGCAATGGTCACGCGAATAGCCGAACTGGAAGCGCTTGCGCCCGCCGTGGTAGCGCGGGCGTTGGATGTGGTTCGCCCAATTCAATTTCAATTAGGTAAGCAGACGGTCGATGGGGCGGTGGAGCTATTGATCAACGCCACACTGGAGTCGCAGGGGCACGCGATCCTGCCGGGCAAGAATGATCCGAACCGGCTACCCGAAACCTACGATCCTGCCTTCATCTCTGCCAATGTGGATTTGGCCCAGGTTTCCGAGGGGTTAACGCGCAATGGAGCGGGGCGTTTATGTTTATATGGGCCGCCAGGTACGGGCAAGACCGCTTACGGGCGCTGGCTGGCCGATCAGCTGGGTAAACCGCTGTTGATCCGGCGCGGGTCGGATTTGATCTCGATGTGGGTAGGTGGAACCGAAAGGAATATCGCGAAGGCCTTCAAGCAGGCAGCAAGCGAAGATGCGTTGTTGCTGATTGATGAAGTCGACAGCTTTCTTCAAGACAGGCGTGGTGCCGAGCGTAGTTGGGAGATTACGGGCGTCAACGAGATGTTGACACAAATGGAGTCCTTCGATGGCGTATTCGTGGCGTCGACCAATCTGATGGGCAACCTTGATCAGGCGGCATTGCGGCGCTTTGACTTGAAGGTCAAATTCGACTTTTTGCAGACGGAACAGGCATGGGCGCTGTTCGCCAGATATTGTGAAGCGCTGGGGATTGCAGTGGCGGGTGCGCCGGTCAGGCGCCAATTGGGCCAGCTGGGCAAGCTCACACCGGGCGACTTTGCAGCGGTTGCGCGTCAGCACCGGTTCCGCCCTTTGGAGACGGCTGAAGCGATGGTTGCGGCATTGCGGGCCGAGTGCGAGGTGAAGGAAGGTGGTGCGGGGCAGATAGGATTCCTGTGATTGTTCTAAGCTACCATGTAACCGGATCTTGCATCGCAACTAAACATACAGAGAAACTAGTATGGCAACACGCCCAAATAATCTGGATACCGTCAGGCTGACGCTGGAGATCCTGAAGCGCATTTCAAGAAACCGCCCCATCTCCGCAGCCGAATTGCACGGCCAACTCCTTGCCGTTGGCATCAATCGCAGCCGGCGAACCATAGAGCGCCAATTGGAGGCGCTGGTGGAACAGTTCGATATTGAGTGCGACGATAGAAGCAAACCCTACGGATACCGGTGGAAGGCGCATTCCAAGGGTCTGTCACTGCCAACGCTAACCGAGCAAGAGTCCTTATTGCTGGCCTTGGCCCAGCAATACTTGCAAAATCTGCTGCCGGCCTCGCTCATGAAGTCGATGGGTGGATTTTTTCAGCAAGCGCGCAGCAATCTTGGCCCGTACTCCAGCGCGAAGCCAGAAAGCGAATGGCTGTCCAAAGTCCGTGTGGTCCATGAAAGCCAGCCATTGCTGCCGCCCGTAATTAATGCCGCAGTGTTTGAAGCTGTCAGCGCCGCGCTGTATCAGAATCGTTGGTTGACGGTGGATTACAAGAATGCGGCGGGCAAACAGGCGGAGCGCAACGTCATGCCTTTGGGATTGGCCCAACAAGGACCACGCCTGTATTTGGTTTGCCGTTATGAGGGATTCGATAACGAACGCAGCCTGGCCATTCATCGCATCAAGCGTGCCACGGTGTCCGGCATTGCCTTCAAGCGTCCACCAGAGTTCAGTCTGCAGAAGTACGACGATGATGGGCGTTTTGGCTTTGGAGAGGGGCAACACATCACGCTGAGTTTCCGCATTGCCAAGACAACTGGACAACATCTGTTGGAATCGCGGCTTTCCAAGGATCAGACCGTGGACGAGCATGACGACCATTACGTCATCACTGCAACCGTTGTTGATTCGGCGCGGCTGGATTGGTGGCTGAACGGGTTTGGCGCGCAGGTTTGGGATGTGAAGAAGAATTCGCAACCACATAGGCCGGCGAACTTTTAGGAGGACTAGCCCACTTCACTTACCCGAATGACCGGGCAGACCGGCTCGCCATACTGGCAAGAGCCGAATAAGCCGCCCATGTTTAGCCCAAATAATTAAATATGCGTGACAAACTTGGTTATCAAATACCCGTCAAAGGTTTCCGAGCCGCCTTCGCTGCCTATGCCGCTGTCTTTAATGCCGCCAAATGGCGTTTCCGGCAAAGCACTGCCGAAGTGGTTGATGTTGACCATGCCGGCTTCTATGTTGTTGGATACCTTGGTGGCGGTTTGCAGGGAATTTGTGAACACAAACGACGCCAGGCCAAAAGGCAGTGAATTGGCCCGCTTGATGACGTCGTCGGTGTCGGAAAATCGTGCAATGGGTGCAATGGGGCCGAATGGTTCTTCGGTCATGAGCATGGAATCTTCCGGCAGGTCGGTCACAACAGTGGGCGAAAAGAAGTGGCCTGTGCGGTCCAGGGGTTCGCCACCCAATATCACCTTGCCGCCCATTTGTTTGGCGTTTTCCACGAATTTGGTCATGGTTGGAACCCGCCGCGCATGCGCCAGCGGGCCCATTTGGGTTTCGGGGTCCATGCCGTCGCCGACCTTTACCGTTTTGAGAACATTGACAAAGCCTTCCAGGAACTGATCGTAGACTTTGTCATGTACGTAAAAGCGTGTAGGAGAAATGCAAACTTGCCCCGCATTGCGCACTTTGAAGCGTGCCAGCATTTTGGCGGCCCGACCAATGTCGGCATCGTCAAACACGATAACCGGCGAATGGCCGCCCAGTTCCATGGTGACGCGTTTCATGTGGGCGCCGGCCAGCGAAGCAATATGCTTGCCTACGGGCACTGAACCAGTGAATGACACCTTGCGCACGATAGGCGAGCGAATCAGATAGTCGGAGACTTCGCTGGGAACGCCCCACACGATATTCAGCACGCCGGGTGGCAGTCCGGCGTCGTGAAACAGCCGGGCGATGGCCATGACAGCGCTGGGCGAGTCTTCCGGACCCTTCAGGATAATGGTGCAGCCGGCGCCGATGGCGGCGCAAACTTTACGAATAGCCTGGTTGTAGGGGAAGTTCCAGGGGGTGAAGGCGGCACAAACGCCAATAGGTTCACGCAATACCATTTGGCGAATTTCAGGGCTGCGCGGGGTCACGATACGGCCGTAAATACGGCGGCACTCTTCGGCATGCCAGTCGGCATGGTCGGAGCACGACATGATTTCGCCAACCGACTCGGCCAGCGGCTTGCCCTGGTCCAGTGTCATGTTGCGGCCGATTTCCTGGGCGCGGTCACGGGAAAGCTGGCCTACCTTGCGCAGAATTTCCGAACGCTGCATGGGCGAGCTGTGGCGCCA
>CAZONP010000113.1:0-8001 GCA_964581155.1 uncultured Candidimonas sp.
AAACCCAACTGGGACGCCGTCATCCATACCAATCTGGATTCCATGTACAACATGACCAAGCCCTTCTGCGAAGCCATGATGGATCGCGGTTGGGGACGCATCATCAACATATCGTCCGTCAATGGAAGCAAGGGGGCATTTGGTCAAAGCAATTATTCCGCAGCCAAATCCGGAATCTATGGTTTCACCCGGTCGCTGGCACTGGAGGTGGCGCGCAAAGGCGTGACGGTCAACGCCATATCGCCGGGTTATCTGGACAGTGCCATGGTCGCTGAAGTACCGAAAGACGTGCTGGAGTCGCAGGTGATTTCTCAGATCCCTATCGGCAGACTGGGCAAGCCGTCGGAGATTGCCGCACTGGTGGCATTCATATGCAGCGATGCGGCGGCCTTCATGACGGGATCAAACGTTGCCATGAACGGCGGCCAGCATATGTATTGACATGGGGTCAGCCGCCCCAGCTACGCACCCTTCCGGTGTCGATGTGGACGAATTGCTGACCCGGATAAAACCCTACGCCGCCCGCACCCAACGATAACGCCGCGTCGCGCAGTTCCGCCAGCGGCACGCCGGGCAGGCGAATATCGATGGCTTTACCGTCCATATGCAGGCTGCGCTTGGCCACCCCCCCTGCGCGCGTGGTGCGCAGGCGTTCATTAGTGGCTGGGGACCGATAGCCGGAAATAACCTGAAACGGGATTCGCGTTGAAAGGCTCCGGCCGACACGATGCAAGATATCGAATAACTGGGGGTCCATGACGCCCACATCGTTCGTGTAGTGGTCGCGCAGAAAATAATTAAGACGCGAAAGCGCCTTGTCTACATAATGTCCTGCGGTAGATGCATAGACCAGCGACACATGCTCGCGCGTGTGGGTGTGGTCGAAGGCCAATTGACGCGGCCGCGTCGCAACGACGGATTGCGCCATGGCAAGGGGCGCACCAGCGCCTGCAAGTGCCATGGTGGCCGAACAGGAGAGGAACCGACGCCGGGATGGGACTAATACTGTAGTCATGATGGAGAGCGGGGACGCTTTTGCTGCTTCAGAGCCTTGTCCAGCAGCACGTCGTGACCGTATATGTCGTCGAAAAAATACACCTTATCATCCAACACGTTGACCGTGCTGTAAGCAATTACTACAGGAATGAGCTGTTTCAGGCGTATCGTGCGGGAACGTCCACCATCCATGGCCGCGCGGATACGTTCTTCGTTCCAGCCCGGCTCATCGTTCAATACGAATTTCGCCAAGGCAACCGGATCTTCCAGGCGTATGCACCCATGGCTGAAGTCGCGCCTGGTGCGCTCGAACAGTTGGGGCGCGGGTGTGTGGTGCAAGTAAATATTGCGGTCATTAGGAAAAATAAACTTGATATCGCCCAGCGCATTGTTGGCACCAGGGCGCTGGCGTATGCGAAGCTCGCCGCGCTGCAAGGCATCGAGGTGCGCTTCGGATGCGCCGTGCACCACGGTCCCGTCCTTCGCCACAAATTCAAAGCCTTGTTTGTCCAGATAGGCGGGATCCCGCCGCAGGCGCGGCAGCGTTTCGGATCGGACGATGGAAGGCGGCACATTCCAGTAGGGGCTGAACTCGATGTAGCGCATGTCTTCATCGAAAACCGGCGTATCGTGTTTCAGCGCTTTCCCCACAATGACCTTCATTTGCACCTGCACCTGCGCCTGGCCGTTGTGCACTTCGTAGGCACGCAGCACGAATTCAGGGATATTCACGGCTATCATGCGCGGGCCCTGGAATGCCGGCGTCCAGCGCAGCCGCTCCATTGTGAGCTCGATTTGCCGCACGCGTTGCGCGGGAGTTACCTCGAGCTGCTTATAGGTGGCCGCTCCCAGGATGCCGTCGACGACCAACCCGTGGCGCTCCTGGAACCGCCGCAGGCCTACTTCGACCGCGCCGTCATATAACAGGGGGATAAAGGCATCCGCAGGCATATCGCCCAAAGCGACCAAGCGCCGCTGCAAAAGGTCCAAGCCGTCATACGGTTGGCCTGGCTCCAGTTTCTTTCCCGGAAGGGGCGCAAGCGGCGTTTCCCAGGCCGGGTGACCGGACAATGCGCGGTATTGCGCCAAGCCGCCACGCAAGCGCCCATATAGCGGCAGAACAGGCGCCGCTTCTTGCAGGGCCTGGGCAACGCGATTCTGGTTGAGGGCGCTGGCAAGATACCAGGCGGCATCGAATTCCTCGGTGGAGGAGGACTTGAAGTACTGCCGTGCCGATCGGGGGTCCAACCTGCCCGTGCGCAGATCGCGCAGATAATGCTGAACTGACGCCGTCAATGACGCATCCAGATCGACGAGCGCGGTGTCGGGCAATGGTGTGCCCTGCCCTGCTGCGCCGATCGCGCCCGCCAGCTCATGCGCCTGGTAGTCGGCGGGCAACAAACCTTCCTGCGCCGATGCCAGCAAAACGTTCACGGCTTCGACAGCCTGCTGGGTCGGGCGCCCTTGATTGAACCAATCAAGCGCCTGCTGCGCATGCAGCAGCCCTGGCAGCAGGCCGATGATGCAGGCTGTGAGCCAGAGGCTTAAACGTGCTGTCATTGCAAACCGCCCTATTAGTCGTTGCTGTTGCTGGTTGCCATCTCGCCTGCCGCCGGACGTAGACCGCGCGTCAGGTTGAGTCGTTCCAGGTACGCCGCATCGATATCGCCCGTGACATAATGCCCGTTAAAGCATGATGATTCAAACTGAGTCATTGCGGGGTTCAAGTCGCGGATGGAGTGCTCCAGGTCATGCAGCTCTTGGTACACGAGTCCATCTGCACCAATCTCGCGAGCGATCTGTTCCGTATCACGGCCCGTGGCAATCAGTTCGGTTTGGGTAGGCATATCTATGCCATACACATTTGGAAAGCGTACGGCTGGGGCGGCCGAAGCGAAGTACACCTTGTTGGCGCCGGCGGCCCGCGCCATATCGACAATTTCCCGGCTGGTGGTGCCCCTGACGATGGAATCGTCGACCAGCAAGACGTTCTTGCCGCGGAATTCCATGCCGATGGCGCTAAGCTTTTGCCGTACCGACTTCTTGCGTACCGCCTGGCCGGGCATGATGAACGTGCGGCCAATGTAACGGTTCTTGATGAATCCCTCGCGGTAGCTGAGATCGAGGCGGGCCGCCAATTGCATGGCGGAGGGCCTGGACGAATCCGGAATGGGCATCACGACATCGATCTCGCCCAGGCGCAAGGCTTTTGCCACATTGTCGCCAAGATACTCACCCATATTCAGCCGCGCATCATAGATGGAAACACCGTCCATCAAGGAATCCGGCCGCGCAAAGTACACGTATTCGAATACACACGGTGTCAGGATCGGATTCCCGGCGCATTGTCGGCTGGTGATATTGCCATCCAGATCGATGAAAATGGCCTCACCGGGAGCGATGTCCCGCACTAGCGTATACCCGCAGCCCGTCAAGGCCACCGATTCGGAAGCCACCATCCATTCGGTACCGGAGGAGGTTTCAACCGAGCCAAGACACAAGGGTCGAATGCCGAATGGGTCGCGAAAGGCAACCAGGCCGTAGTTTGCGATTTGCGCAATGACAGCGTAAGCACCGCGGGCACGCCGGTGTACCGAGGTGACGGCGGTGAAAATGGCGTCCTCGTCCAGAGACCCGCCGACGGCTGCCAGGTGCAGCTCGTGGGCAAAGACGTTTAGCAGAACCTCCGAGTCGGAATTGGTATTGATGTGCCGCCTGTCGACCCTGAACAATTCTTCGCGCAATTCACGCCAGTTGGTGAGGTTGCCATTGTGCACGAACGTAATGCCAAACGGCGCATTCACGTAGAACGGCTGGGCTTCGTCGACACTGTCGCTGGACCCGGCAGTGGGATACCGCACCTGACCCAGTCCACTGTTGCCCGGCAGCGACCGCATATTCCTGGTACGGAAGACATCACGTACCAGCCCATGCGCCTTGTACATATTGAAAAACTGCTCATGCGATGTCGCGATACCCGCCGCGTCCTGACCACGATGCTGCAATAACAATAAGCTATCGTAAATCAGTTGATTCACGGGGCCGTTTCCTGCTACCCCAACTATTCCGCACATGTTGATGTTCCTGTGAATTGGATCAATATGGTAACCATGCCGCCAGGGAGGGCGGCAATAAGAGCTTGATCTGTTGTACTGCCTTGACCGCCGGGGCGGACAGCTTCGCGTCCCGCCACCAGGGTTCGCTGGGCAATTCGGTGTAGCCCGCCAGGCTGACCAAGACCAGGACCAGCAACGCGCCTCGCAGTACACCGAATAATCCGCCCAGGCCATGGTCGGCCGGCGTCAAGCCGGTTTTTCGGATAAGTGTGGCCAACGTCAGGTTCAGGAGGCCTACCATCATCAACACCAGGATGAAGACGGCGCCATAAGCCACGCCCGTGCGCAACAAGGGGTTGTCTATATAGGGAGTGACCCATGCGGACACGAGCGGCCCCCACCAGATGGCGGCAAGAAAAGCCACAATATATGCAATGAGAGACAGGACTTCCTTCACCAGGCCGCGCAACAACCCCAAGATGGCCGATACGCATAGTATGGCCAACACGATATAGTCGAAGCTGGTCACTTAGCGGAAATAAAGCCGTTGTCGTAACCTAGCGCGCGAAGACGGGCCTGGGCCGCCTGTGCCGCGTCACGGGTAGGGAAAGGGCCTACACGCAACCTGTAGGTAGATTTTTCGCCGGAAGAGGCGTTTTCGACGTAGGCGTTGGTGACTCCGGCCGCCACCAATCGGTCACGGCGTAGCTGCGCGTCTTTGTCGGTGGTGTATGCCGCAATCTGGAGTACGAAGCTTCCTTTGGCAGCAGGCGCGGCAGCCGCCTTTGCCGGCGTGCGCCCTTCGAGCAACGCAATAGCCACTGAACCGTCGTCGGTGCGGTCGTTAGCCGTCTTGGGTTCAGGAGTGGGCGCAGGCTTTTCAGCCGGTTTCGGTTCGGGAGTGGGTTCTTGAACCGCCGGCATACTGTCGGACGGCGGTACGGCAGCGGCCTGCTGTGCGGGATCTGGCTGAACTTGCCCGGAAGAATCCACCGCGTTGCCATTGCCCTGTAATGCTTCGTCTTGCGGCGCTTCCGAGAGCGTGCCGGAATCCGCAGGCGGGGGGGGAGCGACCGCAGGCGCGAGCCCGTTCGTTGCGGGCGGGACGATGGCGGGAATTACCACGGGTGCGCTGGCTTGGTCGGGGGGCGGCGAGGAGTCGAACAGCATAGGCACTACGATGACCGCCGCAAGCACGAGCGCGAGCGCGCCAATGAGGCGGCGGCGGGCGCGGCCCCTCAGGTCATTTGCTTGCGCTTCGCTGGACAGCGAGGACCGTGGCGTTGAACGCCGGCCGGGTTCAGCAGCGGACTCTTTACGAGAGAACAATCCCATGGGGCAACAACCTATCTTGGTAAACAAAACCAGCTGCGGGGCCGGCTTGCACTATGCGGCCGGGTGCTCGAGAACTTCGAGGACGGGACCCACCGTGGCGAACGAACCGAATACCACAATTCTATCATTGTCACTTGCCAGTTTTCGAGCTTCGGTGAACGCTTGTACCGGATTTTTAAAGCTCGACACGGTGGGCGGCGCCTTTGAAGGCCTTGAAACAGCAAGCGGACGCACGCCCGGCCGGGCCGTCGCCGCAGTGGGGTCGGCACCCACCCTGCTAACTTCCCGGCTTTGCTCTTCAAATGTCGCCGTTCCGATTTGAGCGGCCAAGACTTGACGCACAATACCCGCCAAGTCGTCTCCGGATGTGCCTCTGGGGCCATCGGTGCCGGCGCAATACCATTTATCGACCCGAGTCGCGAGTTTGGCGACGACGCCCGCGATATCTTTGTCGTTAAGCATGCCGACGACCGCATGCGTACATGGGAAGAAGGACATGGCGTCAAGGTTTTGCCCAAGCGCCGCCGCAGCGTGCGGGTTATGCGCGACATCAAGCACAATAGCCGGCACACCGGGAAGAATTTGCAGTCGACCAGGCAGCGAAACCTGAGACAGGCCGATGCGCACCGCCTGCTGCGGCACGACCAGTTGGTACCGCAACGACTCGAGCGCCGCCAACGCGGCTGCCGCGTTCAATAACTGATTGGCGCCCCGCAGCGACGGATATGCCAGACTGCTGCGCCGTTGTTCGCGGCCGCCATAGGCCCATTGAAGGCGGTCGCCGGAATAATTGAAATCTTTGCCAAACAACCATAGATCGGCACCGATTTCCGAAGCGTGATCCACAATGGTTTGGGGCGGTAGTGGATCGGCGCAAATGGCTGGACGGCCCGAACGGAAAATATGCGCCTTTTCCCATCCGATTTTTTCGCGGGTGTCGCCAAGATAGTCCGTGTGGTCGATATCGACGCTGGTAATAATGGCGCAGTCCGCGTCGACCAGGTTGACAGCGTCCAGCCGCCCGCCCAAGCCTACTTCCAGCACGACGACATCCAGTCTTTCCTGTTCGAATAACGCCAGGGCGGCGAGCGTCGTGAATTCAAAGTAGCTAAGGGTGGTGTCGCCACGGGCGGATTCAATACGCTGAAATTGCTCGATGATGCGCAGGTCGGATGCCTGCTCGCCATTCACGCAAATACGTTCATTAAAATGGACGAGGTGCGGCGATGTGTACAAACCCACCTTGTAGCCGGATGCCAGCAAAATGGCTTCGAGCATGGCGCAGGTTGAACCTTTGCCGTTGGTGCCCCCCACTGTTATCTTGATATAGGGATATTGCAGCCCAAGGCTGGAGGCCACTACCCGGATGCGATCAAGGCCCAGGTCGACAGGCGTTTTGTGCAAGGTTTCCAGGTAGTTCAGCCACTCCGGCAAGGTGGCGGCGGCATTGGGGTGGGCACGGGACATGATAAGAACTTATAAGAAATGCTAACGGCAGATGCTGATGATAGCACCTGCCGTCTGGACAATAATGCTAGCCACTACAGCAAAAATACTACTTGCGCCGGGGTGGCGGAAGATCGGTGCATGTGCCCTCCGCCACTTCGGCTGCCATGCCAATCGATTCGCCCAAGGTTGGATGGGGATGTATGGTCTTGCCGATATCGACCATGTCGGCGCCCATCTCGATAGCAAGCGCGACTTCGCTGATCAGGTCGCCGGCATGGGTTCCGACGATACCTCCACCAAGAATACGATGAGTTTCCGCATCGAAAAGCAGCTTCGTATGGCCCTCGTCCCGTCCATTGGCGATGGCACGTCCGGAAGCTGCCCAAGGAAAGATCCCTTTCGTAATGCTTATCCCCTCTTTCTTTGCCTCGTCTTCGGTGAGTCCAACCCACGCCACCTCGGGGTCTGTATACGCGACCGAGGGGATGACCCGTGCATCGAAGAAGCTCTTCTGCCCCGCGATGACTTCGGCAGCCACATGGCCTTCGTGCACCGCCTTATGCGCAAGCATAGGCTGGCCGACGATATCGCCGATGGCGAATATATGGGCAACATTCGTGCGCATTTGCTTGTCGACGTGGATGTAGCCCCGGTCGCTCACCGCCACGCCTGCCTTGTCCGCTGCAATGCTCTTGCCGTTGGGCACACGCCCGACGGCCTGCAGGACAAGGTCGTAGCGTTGCGCTTCCTTGGGCGCATTCTTGCCTTCGAACGTTACCCAGATGCCGTCTTCGCGGGCCTGTGCACCGACAGTCTTGGTGTCGAGCATGATGTTGTCGAAGCGCCTGGTATTCATTTTTTGCCAGACTTTGACCAGATCCCGATCGGCGCCTTGCATCAGGCCGCTCTGCATTTCGACGACATCCAGGCGCGAGCCCAGCGCGGAATACACTGTGCCCATCTCGAGCCCGATGATCCCGCCGCCCACGATCAGCATTTTCTTGGGAATCGACGACAAGAGCAGAGCACCCGTGGAATCGACGACGCGCGGATCATCGGGAAGAAACGGAAGCTTGACCGATTGGCTGCCGGCCGCAATGATGGCCGAGCCGAAGGTAAGAGTTTGCGTGTTTCCATCGGTGCCCTGTACCGCAAGACTGTGCGG
>CAZONP010000114.1:0-5036 GCA_964581155.1 uncultured Candidimonas sp.
GCGCCCGGCACGCCCAGGAATTGGCCGCGCAGGCGGTTGACCACGTCGGCGGCACTGACATCGCGTTCGGCCAGCGGCTTGAGCTGAATCTGCATGAAGCTGGAGTTGCTGCCGCCGCGACCGCCGGCGTAGCCGCTGACGCTTTGCACGGCCGGGTCTTGCAGCAAGGTTTGGCGAAACCGGTCCAGCTTGGGCAGCATGGCGTGAAACGACGTACCCTGGTCGACACGGAAGAAGCCCAGCAGTTGGCCGGTGTCCTGCTGCGGGAAAAAGCCCTTGGGCACGACGGTGTACAAATACACGTTCAGGCCTATCGTGGCGGCCAGCAGCAGCATCATGAAGCGCCCATGGGCCAGCGCCCAGCCCAGCGAGCGCTGGTAGCCGCGCCAGAACGTGCCGCCCATGGCCTGGAAGCTGCGGGTCAAGACGCCTGTCCGGCGCGGCTTATGCACTTTCGCCTTCAGAATATAGGCACACATCATGGGCGTGAGCGTGA
Source organism: uncultured Candidimonas sp. (assembly GCA_964581155.1). Lineage (GTDB taxonomy): Bacteria > Pseudomonadota > Gammaproteobacteria > Burkholderiales > Burkholderiaceae_B > Pollutimonas. The sequence goes on from CAZONP010000114.1 coordinate 497, forward strand.
CCGACAGCACCAGGGACACCAGGATGGAAACCGAAAGCGTCACGGCGAATTCACGGAACAGCCGCCCCGGCAGACCACCCATCAAGAGCATGGGTATGAACACGGCCACCAGCGACAGGCTCATGGCCAGCACCGTGAAGCCCACTTCCCGTACGCCGCGTATGGAGGCGCGCACGGGCGACACGCCTCTCTCGATATGGCGCATGATGTTTTCCAGCACCACGATGGCATCGTCGACCACGAAGCCCGTGGCCACGATCAAGGCCATCAACGAGATAGTGTTCAGGGTGTAGCCAAACCACAGCATCAGGCTGAAGGTAGCGATCAGGGATGCCGGCACCGCCACCGCAGGAATCAGTGCTGCACGAAAGTTGCGCAGGAACGCCAACACCACCAACACCACCAGCACCACGGCAATGATCAGGGTAATTTCCGCCTCGTGCATCGACGCGCGTATGCTGGGCGTGCGATCCTGGGCCACGCTTAATACGACGTCAGGCGGCAGCATGGCTTCGAATGCGGGCATTTGCGCATGGATGGCATCCACCGTTTCGATGATGTTGGCATCGGCCTGGCGGCGCACGATCAGCAGCACCGCATTCCGGTCGTTGAGAAAGCCGGTATTGAACAAATTCTCGACCGAGTCTTCCACCTGCGCCACGTCTTGCAGGCGAATGGGCGACCCGTCGCGCCACGCGACGATCAGGGGCTGGTACTGCGCCGCCTTGTTCATCTGGCGGCCCGAGCTCACCTGCCAATGGTCGACATCGTTTTCCACGATCCCGTTGGGCCGCATGGTATTGGCGTTGGTCAAGGCCAAGCGCACCTCGTCGAGCGCGACGCCCGCGCTGTTCAAGGCTTGCGGATTCAGGCTTACGCGCACGGCCGGCAGCGAACTGCCCCCCACCTCCACCTCGCCAACGCCTGCCACTTGCGACACTTTCTGGCCCAGCACGGTGGAGGCCAGATCATAGAGACGGCCCTGAGTGGCCGTCTTCGAGGTAAGCGCCAATACCATCACAGGGGCCGACGCAGGGTTCACCTTGCGATACGTGGGATTATTGCGCAGGCTCGACGGCAACATGCTGCGCGCCGCGTTGATGGCCGCCTGCACGTCGCGCGCCGCGCCGTTGATATCGCGGTCCAGGTCGAACATTAACGATATGCGCGTTGAGCCCTCGGAACTGCGCGAGCTCATTTCACTAAGGCCGGCAATGGCGCCCAGCGACTGCTCCAGCGGCGTGGCTACGCTGGACGCCATCGTTTCGGGACTGGCGCCGGCCAATTGGGCCGACACCGATATCATGGGAAAGTCCATTTGCGGCAGCGGCGCCACCGGCAACAGAAAGAACGACAGCCCGCCCGTCAGCACCAGGGCCAGACAGAGCAGTGTCGTGGCGACCGGGCGCATGATGAACAGGGTGAAGAACCTCATGGGGCGATCCCGGCGTCGGCCGTGCGTCGGCCGCGGTAGGCCTTGGTGCGGCGTGCCATGCGGTCGAACATTAGATAAATGACCGGCGTAGTGAAAAGGGTAAGCACCTGGCTGCACAACAAGCCGCCCACCATGACCAGGCCCAGCGGCTGGCGCAGCTCGGCACCCGAGCCGGTGGCCAGCATCAGTGGAACCGCGCTGAACAGCGCCGCCAGTGTTGTCATCAGGATGGGCCGGAAACGCAGCAAGGCGGCTTCATGGATCGCCGCCCGTGGCGACAGGCCGCGATGGCGCTCGGCGTCGAGCGCGAAGTCGATCATCATGATGGCGTTCTTCTTGACGATGCCGATCAGCAGGATGATGCCGATGATGCCTATCATGTCCAGCTCCGACCCGGTGAGCAGCAACGCCAGCAAGGCGCCCACGGCGGCCGAGGGCAATGTCGACAAGATCGTGACCGGATGAATGTAGCTCTCGTACAGCACGCCAAGCACGATGTACATGGTGGCGACGGCCGCCAGCAACAGCCACAAGGTACTGGAAAGCGACGCCTGGAACGCCCGGGCGGCGCCCTGGAACTTCAGTTCGAGCGACGCGGGCATGCCCAGGTTCGCCTGCGCCTCGCGGATCGCCTCGACGGCGTCCGACAACGCCACGCCGGGCGCCAGGTTGAACGAAACGGTCGTGGCCGGGAACTGGCCCAGCCGCTCGATCGACAATAAAGAGTTGCTCTGGCTGACAGTGGCCAGCGTGCTCAGCGGCACGGGGCCGCCCGATGTCGTCGGCACATAAATCTGCGCCAGCGACGCAGGATTCTGGCGGAACTGCGGCGCCACTTCCAGCACCACGCGGTATTGCGTCGACTGCGTGAATATCGTGGAGATCAGCCGCTGGCCGAAGGCATCGTACAACGCATCGTCGATGGTGGCGTTGGACACGCCCAGTCTGGCTGCGGCGTCGCGGTCGATCGTCAGCGTCGTCTGCATGCCGTCGGCCTGCAAGTCGTCGACCACATCGGTCAGTTGCGGCAGCGCCTGCAAGGCATCCACCAGGCGCGGCGTCCATGCCAGCAGCACGCCATGATCCGGTTCCGACAAGGTCATCTGGTATTGCGATCGGCTGACGCGATCATCGACGGTAAGATCCTGCACCGGCTGCATGAAGACCTGGATATCGGTCAGCGACTGCAGGTCGGCGCCCAGGCGCCGGATAATGGTCTGTGCGTCGTCATCGCGCTCGGCCAGCGGTTTAAGGGCGATTTGCATGCGCCCGGTGTTAAGCGTGGCGTTCGTGCCGTCGATACCAATGAATGATGACACCGCCGCCACATCCGGGTCCTGCAGTATGCGGTCCACTGCGCGCTGCTGGCGCTGCGCCATGGAGGCGAACGAGACGGTCTGCGGCCCCTGGCTGATGGCCTGGATCAGCCCGGTATCCTGTTGGGGGAAGAAGCCCTTGGGAACCGCCACATACAGCAGGCCCGTGAATACCAGCGTACCCAGCGCCACCCAAAGCGTCAGGCGCTGGTGGGCCAGGACCCATGTCAATCCCCGATCATACGAGCCGACCAGGCGGTCCATGCCCGCGCCCGCCGCGCGCTGGAAGCGACCATGCTTCATTTCCGCTTCCGGCTTCAACAGGCGCGCGCACATCATGGGCGTGAGCGTCAGCGAGATGGCCAGCGACAGCAGGATGGCCACCGCCAGCGTGATTGCGAACTCGCGGAACAGCCGCCCGATGACATCGCTCATGAAGAGCAAGGGGATCAGTACCGCAATCAGCGACAAGGTCAGTGACACCAGGGTGAAGCCGATTTGAGACGCGCCCTTCAGGGCCGCCCGCATCGGACTTTCGCCTTCCTCGATATGGCGGGCAATGTTCTCGATCATGACAATGGCGTCGTCCACGACGAAGCCTGTGGCGATGGTCAAGGCCATCAGTGTCAGATTATTCAGGCTGAAGCCCGCCAGGTACATGATGCCGAACGTGCCGATGAGCGACAGCGGCACAACGACACTGGGAATGAAGGTGGCCGTCCAGCTACGCAGAAAAACGAAAGTCACGAGAACCACCAGCGCCACCGCCAGGAGCAATTCGGCCTGCACATGAGAAATGGATTCGCGTATGGTCTGCGTGCGGTCGGTCGCCACCGCCAGGTCGACGCCGGCCGGCAGGGCTTGTTGCAACGACGGCAGCAGCTCCTTCACGCGATCCACGACGTCGATGACGTTGGCTCCGGGCTGGCGCTGGATGTTGAGCAGGATGGCCGGTGTGTTGCCCATCCACGCGGCCTGCCGGATATTTTCGGCATCCTGCCGGGTCTGCGCCACGTCTTGCAGCCGCAAGGGCGCGCCGTTCTCGTAGGCCACGATCAGGGAGTCGTAGTCCTGTATGGTGCGCAGCTGGTCGTTGGCATTGATGGTGGTGGAGCGTTCCGGCCCGTCCAGGTTGCCTTTGGGCTGGTTCACGTTGGCGCCGGTGATGGCGCTACGCAGACTGGCCAGCGTCAGTCCGTGGGCCGCCAGCGCATGGGGATTGGCCTGGATGCGCACGGCCGGGCGTTGGCCCCCGGCAATACTGACCAGCCCTACGCCCGAGATTTGGGACAGCTTCTGCGCCACGCGTATGTCGATCAGGTCGCGCACCTCGTACAAGGGCAAGGTGGGCGAGGTCACGGCCAGGCTGATCACCGGCGTGTCGGCCGGATTGACCTTGTTGTAGATGGGGGGCGCGGGCAAGTCGTTGGGCAGCAGGTTGGACGCCGCATTGATGGCCGCCTGCACCTGCTGTTCGGCCACATCGAGCGACAAATCCAGGTCGAATTGCAGGGTGACCACGGAAGACCCGCCCGAGCTGGAGGATGTCATTTGCGTCAGGCCCGGCATCTGCCCGAACTGGCGTTCCAGCGGCGACGTGACCAGCGCCGTCATGACATCCGGGCTGGCGCCCGGGTACAGCGTTGTGATCTGTATGGTGGGATAGTCCACCTGCGGCAGGGCGGCAACAGGCAACAAGCGGTACGCCAGAAGCCCGGATATCAGCAAGGCCACCATGGCAAGCGTCGTTGCCACCGGCCGCAAAATGAAAAGACGCGATAAATTCACG
>CAZONP010000114.1:5136-7981 GCA_964581155.1 uncultured Candidimonas sp.
CCCAGTTCGACACGCTGCACGTGTGCCTTGTTCTCGTCGTCCACGACGTAGACGAACGCACCGATCGACCCATGCTGCACGGCCAGCGTCGGCACGACCAGCGCCTGCTCCGTCGCCACATGCAAGCGCGCGTTCACGAACTGGTTGGGAAACAGCGATTCATCCTCATTGGCGAAGCGCGCCTTGAGCTTGACGGTGCCTGTTGCCACGTCGATCTGGTTGTCCAGCGACATGAGCTCGCCCGTGGCGATAAGGGCCGTATCGTTTCGGTCGTACAAGTCGACTGCCAGCGTCTGGCCCGCGCGCACCTGGCGCAGCACATCGGGCAGTTGTGCCTGAGGCAAAGTGAACAACACGGAAATAGGCTGGGTTTGCGTAATGACGACCAGGCCGTCGGTGTTCGACGCGTTGATCATGTTGCCCTGGTCAAGCTTGCGCAACCCCAACCGCCCCGAAATAGGTGCGATGATGCGGGTAAAGCTGAGCTGCAATTTGGCGCTGTCGACCGCCGCCTGGTCACTTTTGCGCGAACCCAGGAACTGCTGCACCAGCGCCGCCTGCGCATCCACTTGCTGACGTGCGATCGAATTCTGCTTGAACAGCAACTGGTAGCGCTGCAGATCGCGCTGCGCGTTCAGCAACTGCGCCTCGTTTTGCTTCTGCTGCCCCAGCGCCTGGTCCAGCTGCACCTGGAAATTGCGCGGGTCGATTTGCGCGAGCAGGTCGCCTTCCCGCACTTTCTGGCCGTCGACAAATGAAATTTTCTGCAGCTCGCCGTCGACACGGCTGCGCACCGTCACGGTGTTGAAGGCCGTGACCGTGCCTATGGCTTTAAGTATGTGATCGATCGTGCCGTCCTGCACCGTCGCCACCCGTACAGGCGTTGCCATGGCGGCCATGCCGCCAAAAGCGCCGGGGCCGCCGGGGGGCGCGCCTGCCGATTTCGAGGCGCCCGTTCCACTGCCGTACAGCCAGTACCCACCGCCCAGCACGACAGCAATGAGCACCACCCAAAGCCAGCGGCCACGACGGGAATCGAGTGATACGGGGGGACGATCGGACATGCGGGGGACTCCGGGATTAAAACTGAAGCCGCCATTTTCGCCTATCCTCGTCGCGACGGGCCTTGATTTTCGTTGAATGAAACCCATCGCAACAACAACCGCCAAAGGCAGCGGCCAGGATTTACCGTCCTAGACGTTGCAGCGGGCGAGCTTGAACGGCACGTCGGTCGTGACCGGCACCGGCTTCAGGTCCTTGTCCTGGGTGGCGAAGCGAACCCAGATGACGTATTTGTTCGCGCTCATTTCGGGAAAGATATTGCGCGCGGAATCGACCCATACACGCAATAGCTGGAAAAGCTTGCCCCCCAGCATTTCCTGATACGCGCCATCGCGCGCGACCACATCGACGGCATCGCCCGAGTCGCGCAGCAAGCGCAGGATAAGTGCCAGGCCTTTGTACAAGGGAATGAAGGCGGATATCCATTGCTGCAGGTCGCGAAGCCGGATCTGCGCCGGCCGGATTTGCCAGGCGTAGTAGGACGGCATGTCCACCTGGGACGAGCCGCCCGGCACGGACAGTCGGCCACGCAGACTGGCCAGCCATTCGTTTTCGCGCAGCACCTGCCCTACTCGGCCTTGTGCGCCCAGTTCGGCCGTCGTTTCCTGGATCTCGCCAAGCATATTGTCGAGCATGGCGGGGTCGACGCCCGGGTGTTGGCGCAAGGCGCTCAACGCCGCGCGTTGCCGCTCCAAGTCCTGCAGCACGGCGCCCCGCAGATCGGTGCGATCGCTGACATCGAGCAGGTCGAAAAGGGTTGCGACGGCGATCTGATGGTGGTGGACGTCTTCGCTGTCGGCGAAGAAAAACAGCCTCTCGAACAAATGCTCGACTCTTAGAAGAGCCCTGACACGCTCATTACAGGGGTATTCGTAAAGAATCACGCGTCCAGTAACCTTTAAATGACTAAGATGGGTTCGTTGCAAGCCCGCCCGGCTGTTGAGCCAGCGTGCACCATTTGATGTGCATGGCACGAGCGCGGTTTTCGAGTTCTTCCAGGGTGGTGTCGCCGTCGTTCAAGACAACGTCGTCTGCGACGGCCAAGCGGTCCTGCCGCGTTGCCTGTGCCGTCATGATACGCGCAATAGCATCGCTCGTCAGCCCGCTGCGGGCCTGAACCCGCGCCACCTGGGTGGCCGGGTCGCAGTCCACCACGCAGATTCGGTCCACGCGGTCACGCCAACGGCCGGACTCCACCAGCAGCGGCACCACGAAAACAAGATAACACCCGCGCGCGGCCTGCGCACGCCGGGTTGTAACCTCGCTTATCATGGGATGAATAATTGCTTCCAGTTGCCCGCGAGCCTGCGGGCTTTCAAAGGCCAGCTCGCGCATGGCATGCCGGTCCAGCGCGCCCGTAGGGGCAATGACGTCGGGTCCGAAGCACTGGCGTATAGGAGCAATGGCCGCCCCACCCGGCGCGGTAAGTTCGTGAGCGATGACGTCGGTGTCGATTACCGCCGCTCCCCACGATGCGAAGAAGTCGGCCACGCGGCTCTTGCCGGAGCCAATGCCACCTGTCAGGCCGATCTTGTACATAGCGGTGCGCCTTGCTACCAAAAGTAGAAATGTACCTCAGTACCGGCCAATAGCCCAAGCGTTCCACCCGCAGCCAGGAATGGGCCGAAAGGGTACGCGCCCGACGGTCGCCAGCGGCGTTGCCGCCACATTGCGAAGACAATGCCGCCACAGCAGGCCGCCAGCAAGACCCAGAGCAGTGGGCGCCACCCCAGCCATGCGCCCAACGCGGCAAGCAACTTGAAATCACCGTAGCCCATGCCGT
>CAZONP010000115.1:0-7946 GCA_964581155.1 uncultured Candidimonas sp.
TGCTGATACTCCGCTTCGCTTTCGGGCGCTTGCACCGCAGCCGTGGCAAGCGCCAAGGCGGAGTCGTATTGGGCGCTGCGTTCCAGCACGCGAACCCGTCGAACCCGCGCGCCCGGTGCCCCGCTGTCTTCGTAGCAAGCCAGCGCATGAGGCCAGTTCGCCAGGCGTTCGTGAAATTGTCCGATTTGAAATAGGAGTTTGCCGCGCCGGTTCTCCAGCCATTCATTGGCATATCGGGTGGGTATTTGCGCCTGTATTTCAGCAATGCGGTCGGGCGTGGCGCTCGCGAATTGCGCTTTGCATTCGCTTAGGCGCAAATACGCGTCGACATCGGCGGTGGTCTGGAAGGCGCGGGCCCACGCCGGAAAATCCACTTTCTCGTATGCAAAGTGACCGAGGTCGGCAAGCACGAATTCGGACCAGTCCTGCCGCAAGTTGCCAAAGAACATGAGCCTGATTCGCTCGCAGATGGGCGCGATGGTGACGCGATAGACCGTGTCGGCCCGGGAGGGCGCTGCTGGAGCGGCGGGCCCGTAGTCATGCCATTGGCAATATTTAAGCTCCACGGGCAGCAGCGGGCGCAGGTGGTCGAGCTGCATGGGCTTGGTGCATGCAGACACCTGTGCGTATGCGGGTTGCCGGGCGAAAATGACGGCCAGTTCGGGTTTCGTGTGCAGGTGAAAAAGCTCATTCAGGGTAAGCGAGGGTTGCACGTCGAGCCATCCCAGTGCTATCAGTGCCTGAGCCGCATGGTCTATGTTCCCGATCTCGGGATACTGCAGTTTGCCGGCACGGAACAGAACGCCCTTACGCATGACCAAACGAACCAAGAGGGCGCGCGATGGCTGTTGGAGTTTCAGGAACGCTGCAATGAAGTTTCGTTCTTCCGGAGTAAGAATATCGTCATAACGCGCCCGCACCCAGTTGAGCACGAACTGAAAATTGTCGAGGTAATACCAGGGATGTAACTTGACCGGAATGGCGTCGGGCATGGCGTATATTAAGAATTGGCTGGTTTTATATACAGTTTAATGCCGCCAGCCACCTTAAGTCCGGTTACATTGCTGCTTAATGCATAAGCAGTTGTTACCACCCGTGTACGCAATGTCCGGCTACTGCACTGTCTTGAAGCTCATCCACTTACATTTGCTGGTATTTGGCGGTGGCCGCAGTCACGCAATGCCGCTAGGATGGATACAACCCGCTCGCAGCAACAACGGGTTCAATCACTAGGAGTGAATATATGAATAAAGATACGCTTGAAGGTCAGTGGAAACAGCTTACAGGAAAGGCGAAGGCCGCCTGGGGCGAACTCACCGACGACGAATTAACCAAAGTCGACGGCAATGCCGAACGTCTGGCGGGCCTGATTCAGGAAAAGTATGGCCGCACTCGGGAAGAAGCCGAGCGCGAGGTAAAGGACTTCTTCGACCGCAACCGCTGAACGCGTGAGTGCGAACTGGCACATAACCAACGTTAAGAATACATAAAAAAGGAAGATGCCATGCTTTATTACGCAGCTGTTTTTTTCGTAATCGCCATTATTGCGGCCGTGCTGGGGTTCGGCGGTATTGCCGCCGGCGCTGCCTCGATCGCGCAGATCTTGTTCTTTGTTTTTGTCGTACTGGCGGTATTGGCCCTGCTGAGTGGGATATTCCGCAGAAAATAGTGCGGCACTGAACGGTAGACGCTGTATATTTGGGTCCGCAGGCATAATTGCTTGCGGGCCTTTTTTTATGTGCTTTCTGGGGGTGTGATGCGCGGCATTACTTGCGCCATGTGCTGGTTGTTGATGGGTCCGCTTGCCTACGCGGGCGAATTGTCGTGGTCGACCAGCAAGGTCAGTTCCGCCATCAACTATCAGGGTGTGGCAGTTGCGACGGCGTATGCGGTTCCCGGATCGCATCGGGCCATGCCGCCTGGAGCCCGCATCACGCAAGTGCACGCGGCGCGCGCTTATTCGGGCGATGCCCGCGTGAACACGCTGCTGTGCTGGAACGGCACTGAACGTTGCGTGACGTTGATGGGAAACCAAGTCAATACCCATGAGTTCAATGGGCTGGCAGCGGACAAGCCATTTACGCTTGTGCATCAGGTTCCGGGGAAAGGGCCAATGCCGCTCCCTTTGTACATCAGGGGCAGTGTGGCCGTCTGGTACGACTAGATTGCCGCGCGGCCACCCACGCGGCCAACTTTTCACCTCACCATAGCGACGATGCGTCGATATCGTTCAACGTGGCGCGCCCGGTCAGGGCCATGGCGATTTCCAGTTCGGTGCGCAGTATGTGCAAAACGTGGGCGACGCCACTGGCACCCGCTGTTGCCAGCCCGTAGATATACGGGCGTCCAATCAATGTGGCCGTTGCGCCCAACGCCAATGCCTTGAAGACGTCGGTGCCCCGCCGTATTCCGCCATCGAATAACACTGGCACGCGACCATTAATGGCTTTAGCCACGGCAGGCAGTGCATGAATGCTTGCCGGCATGGTGTCCAGTATACGGCCCCCATGATTCGAAACGATAACGCCGGCGGCGCCGCAATCAAGCGCACGCAAGGCGTCCTGCGGGTCGGTTATGCCCTTCAGGACGACGGGAAGAGACGTTTTTTGTATCAACGCTTCTATATCTTTCCATGTGGGGGCGCCAGCCAGTACTGGCCCGCCCAGCAGGTTATTGCCGCCGGCCTGCGCTGTTTGTGGAGGTAGGGGGCGCAAGCCGCGCAGGTTCACGGCGTCTATATTGGCAGGTAGTTGAAAACCGCTGCGTTGTTCGCGGTTGCGCACGCCATTCACCGGAGCGTCCACGGTGACGACCAGGGCGCGGTATCCGGCTGCTGCCGCGCGCTGCGCCAACGCATGCGTGAAATCGCGGTCGTGCTGGATATACAGCTGGAACCAGAGTGGAGCGTGTGCGGCCCGTGCAATATCTTCCAATCCCATACTGGCTTGTGTGCTGACCACCATGCCGGCGCGCATGGCGGAAGCGCCCATGACCGTCGCCAGTTCCCCCTCGACATGTGCCAGCTTTTGATACGCCACGGGTGCGAGCAGAATGGGATAGTCGAGGGTGTCGCCAAACAAAGCAACGCGGGTGTGGGCGCCTTTCAGGTCGGTTAACACTCGGGGCCGCAAGCGCAGGGCTTGCAGTGCCGTCGTGTTGTCGGCCAGGGTCAGTTCGTCGGCCGCGCCGCCGGTAAGGTAGGACCACGCCGACGCGCTCATGCGCTGGCGCGCATATGCCTCGTAGTCGGCGACCGCCACAATGTCTTGGGGAATGGTCGCAAGCGGCGGCAGGTGTGCGGATTCGGTCACGTGTCGGACCATTCGCGTATCAGGTTGTGATACACACCTGTCAACTGCGGTATGGATTCGTGATCCGGTGTGCTTTCCGCGACACGCTGGATGGCGGTGTCCAGTTCCCAAAGCATAGACCGGCGATTATCTTCCCGGACCAGGCTTTGCGACCAGAAAAACGCGGCGTAGCGCGTTCCGCTCACGACCGGGGTGACCCGGTGCAAGCTCGTGCCCGGGTATAGCACCAGATGGCCCGCCGGAAGCTTGACCTGGTGCGTACCGTAGGTGTCTTGTATGACGAGTTCGCCCCCGTCGTATTCGTCGGGGTCGCTGAAAAACAGGGTGCTCGAGATGTCGGTGCGCAGCCGTTGCTGCGTCCCCGCAATACCGAAAATGGCATTGTCAATATGGAAGCCGTATTCGCCGCCCCCTTCATACCGATTGAAGCGCGGTGGCAGAATGCGTAGCGGCAGGGCTGCGGAAATAAAGGCCGGGTTGCGGCTTAACGCGGTAAGTATCAGTTCCCCCAACTGCTGCGCGACCGGATGGTCCAGCGGCAACTGGAGATTGTTTTTGGCTTTTGCGGCGACGTGGCCGGCGGTCACATTGCCGTCGGTCCACTGCGCCGCCTCCAATGCCTGGCGGCATAGCTTGACCTGGTCCGGGGTGAGCACGTCGGGTATTTTCAACATCATGCGAGTATCTCCCCCCGGGAGGCGTTGCGGTTAGAAGCGGGCTTCAGCGTTCAGGATTACGGTTCGGCCGGCGCCGGGTACGCCGTACAACTGGAAGCCGTCGGAGCTGGAGGTAGCGCGCGCCAGGTAAAACTGGTCGAAGATGTTGTTCACGTTCAAGCGCAGGCTCAGGCTCTTGTTGACCTTGTAGCCGACGGCGGCGTTGAACAGCCAGTAGGCGGGAGTATAAACGTCGGTTGAATGACGTATGCCGCCCGTTCTCTTTCCGTCTGTGACGTTGCCTTTTTCAAAACGACGTTTACCCACATATTGCGCGCCCATACCGGCATCCCATTGGGGGTTGATGGTGTAGTTGGTCCAGAGGTTGAACGTCATGTTGGGCACATTCTTCATCTTGCCGCCTTCTTGCAGCGGATCAGCAGCATCTTCCAGAACTTCGCTATCCATGATGGTGAAGCCCCCGTATGCCGACCATTTTGGTGTCAGTTGACCTGCCAAGCCCACTTCGAAGCCGCGTACCCGTTCTTTTGCTGACGTCTGTGTCGTGATTCCGAGTTCATCGGTGTCGGAAGGGTTGCTGCGGTCGATCTGGAAAATTGCTCCGGTGACCGAGACCTTTTCATCGAGCAAGTCCCACTTAGTCCCGAGTTCCAGCGTCGTAGCCTTGCCGGGACTGAAATCGGCTTCAGTATTGCCGCCACCCGACCGGGATGCGGCGGCGGCGACGGAAGGCTGCGACGCTTGGCTGTAGGAAGCATAAACGCTGCCATATTCCACAGGCTTGTAAATCACGCCCAGCCGACCGCTCCAAATCCCGTCCTTCTGTTGGCTGGCTGCCTGACTACCGTCCACGTCGTACCATTTAACGCGGAATCGGTCATAGCGCAGCCCTGCCGCGATCTCCCAGTTCTTGTTCAACGTGATCTGGTCATAAGCGTACAAGGCCCAGTTCGTAATTTTGGCACCGGATTCATTGGTGACATGATCGGTTCTCCACGGGCCGGCGTAATGCGTATCAGGATTGCGCACGTCGATAACGCGTTTTCCGCTGAAATCCGGTACGTTATGGCTGAAAGGATTCTTGCGGTAGCTTTCTTCGTAGACTTCCAGACCCGTCACCATTTGGTGACGCACGCTTCCCGTATTGAAGTCAAGATTCAAATCAGTCTGGTTTGCGATTATTGTGCCTTTGTACGAGTTGGCAATATTTAATCTCGGCGCGGCTAGATAGCCTGAAGAGTAGGCCTCAGTTCCCTGACCATCAAAGCCCCAAAAATTGTTCGTGCCGCCCGCCGGGGATACGATATCCCCGGGACGCGATCCCGCCGGTACATCCAGCAGACGTCCACCCGTTGTCAAATACGTAAACCGTTTGGTTTCCGACCACTTCGTCTGGTTGCGTATCGAAAACTTCTCGTTAAAGTCGTGCTCAACGCGCAACATGGCGCTATTCGTTTCGGTTTTCTCGACGTCGACGTTGGACAGGCCACCCCAATAATCCTTACCGATGTACTTCATTCGTTCACCGTCGCGATTAATGGGCACGCCAAAGTCGGGCGTGTTGTTGTCTTTCTGGTAGAAGTAGGACGCTGTAACCCGGGTAGGTGTGCCCAAGCCCCAGGAGAACGACGGTGCAATCCCGAAGCGTTTGAAGTCGGTCGGCCCGCGGCCCGCAACGTCGTTCTCATGAACCATGGCATTCAACCGGAAGGCGCTGGTCGCCCCGACCTGATGGTTCAGGTCTGCCGTCGTACGCCGGTAGCGGTCGGTGCCCAGACCCACGGTAAAGTCGTAGAAGTTATCGAGCTTGGGTGTCTTGCTGACCAGGTTGACCGACCCTCCGATGGAGGCGACGCCGGATTCGATGGAGCCCGTGCCTTTAAAGACCTCGGCCTGCTCCATATTGAAGATGTCGTTGCGCGACGTCAGGGCGCTGTCGCGCACACCGTCCACGGTCACGCTTTGCTCGGCCGAAAATCCGCGTATGGTGAACATATCGCCCCAGCCCGCGCCGCCTTCGCCCGATGAAAAGGTAATGCCGGGGACATTGCTTAGTACGTCTTGCAGGCTCTGGGCGCTTTGCTGCTTAAGGACTTCCGACGGGACGATGTTGATCGTTTGCGGCGTATCCAGCAGCGGCGCCTGGAACTTGGTCGACTGGACCGCTTCAGGCTGGAACGTGGGCGCTGCCCCTTGGACCTTGACCGGCGCCAACTGCGACACGCCGCTATCCTGAGCCTTCGCCACGGTTGGCATAATCAGGGCGCCGCAAATCGCCATATAGAACAGGCTGGGGCATTGCGGCGGTCGGGCAGGGTGGTTATCGGACATGCATCTTCTCCGGTTTACGGGGCCGTAGCCGCGAAACTCTTAGTGGTTATTTAAATTGAAGACGAATGATAACCATTCTCGTTGGCATTTGTCACGAAGAAGACGGCAGACACCTAATATCTCCAAGCCAAATGTTGGTTTGGCACTACACGAGATGGGGTTATTGATAGGGGTGGAACGAATGCCCGGCTGTCATGAAATCGACACGTCGGCTTGGCAGAATGCTGGTATTCCTTGGTTTCCGGCGTCTGTTTACGCCATTGGGCGGATAGTTCGCGGCACTTGGGAATAGGAAAATAACGGGGGATCCAGAAACGGATCTTTCATTTCATTGGTCGCCAACAAGGAGCAAAGCTTTGAACAACCGCGTCGCAAAGTTGCTGGAAGATTCCGCCAAACATTTTGAACTGAAATTCGAACATCGTCAGGAAACACCACCTGTCGCGCCCGTATCCCCGCCCGCATTCCGCTCATGGCAATGCAGACCCAACGTTACCCATCCCGGCCGTCTTATATATATTAATAATTAAAATGTCGTTCTTTATGCGGCCGGACTTTGAGAGAATGGGAGCATCTGAACTTCCCGTGTAGAACTAGTCCATGAAAGTCGTCTCTTCTGTGCTTGGCGCCGCTGCCGCACTTGCCGTCAGTACCGGCGTTTTCGCCACTCCCTTGCTTGCCCCCGTCGAACTTGGCACGCTGGTCCAAGATTCGTCCGTTCAAGTTATCGATATCCGCACGCCCGACGCGTATGCGGCCAACCATATACCAGGCGCCGTTTCGGCCCCTTATGGACAGTGGCGTGGTCCGGCGGAAAACCCCGGACAACTCCCACCCATGACTACGCTAGCCGAACTGGTGCGTAATCTAGGCCTGGACGAAAACTCCCACGCTGTCGTTGTTTCGTCGGGTGCGAACCCCACCGACTTCGGCAGCTCGGCACGCGTTTACTGGACCTTGAAATACTTGGGACTGACCAAGCTGTCCATCTTGAACGGGGGTGTAAAAGCGTGGACCGATGCCGGCCTGCCTCAAGATCAGGCGGTGCCTACCGTGGTGGCCAGCAGCTACACACCTGTGCCCGACGCCCGCTTGATTGCTACCCAGGAACATGTGTTGGCAAGTGTTGACAATCCGCAGACGCGGCTCATCGACGCGCGGCCCGCCAATTTCTTCCTGGGGGAAGTCAAAGCGCCCACCGCGCTGGTGCCGGGCACCATACGTAACGCCGTGAACCTGGAGCACGATAAGTGGTTCAAGCCGGGCACATCCATCTTTGTGTCTGACGATGAGGCCAGGAAAATTGCGGCAAGTTCTCTTCCAGAGACTGCGGACGAAACCATTGCCTTCTGCAATACGGGGCATTGGGCGGCCACTGACTGGTTTGCATTGTCGGAAATCGTGGGCCAAAAGGATGTTAAATTATATCCCGCGTCGCTGGCAGGATGGACGCAGGCCCCTGAAGCCCTGCCGATGGACAACGTTCCCAGCCGGGGCAGCCAACTGTTGAATGATTTAAAAGGCCTGTTCGGCAAAGCCTCCTCCTGATAAGTTGCATCGTTAATGAATCGTCTTCCTCTCGCGGCCGTGATGGCCGCCTTTTTTATCGCCTTGATGTGGTTCGTTT
>CAZONP010000116.1:0-7926 GCA_964581155.1 uncultured Candidimonas sp.
GGCAAGTTCGACGTGGACCTGGCGCGCGAATTCTTCCAGGGCTTCGTAAACCATGCCCTGGTCACCCTGCACATCGACAACCTGCGCGGTGAAAATTCCCATCACCAGTGCGAAACCGTATTCAAGGCGTTCGGCCGCGCATTGCGCATGGCCACCGAGCACGATCCGCGAAACGCCGGCGTAGTCCCGTCCACCAAGGGTGTACTTTAATCCGCTGAACGGTCATTCCCCGTGAATACTATCGCCATTGTTGACTACGGCATGGGCAACTTCCATTCGGTGGCCCGCGCACTGCGGGCGGCCGCGCCCGATGCCGACGTCCGTATCTGCCGCCTTCCGGAAGAAATCGACCAAGCCTCGCGCGTGGTGTTTCCCGGCCAGGGCGCCATGCCCGACTGCATGCGCACGCTGGACGAATCGGGGCTGCGCGCCGCCGTGGTCCGAGCCGCGCGCAGCAAGCCGCTACTGGGCGTTTGCGTGGGCGAACAAATGCTGTTCGCCGAAAGCGAAGAAGGCAACGTGGGCTGCCTGGGCATTTTCCCCGGAAAAGTAAAGCGCTTCGCCGGCCCCCAGTACGCCAGCCTGGCCTTGCCCAGCAATGAACACGCGCATGAGCGCGAACTGCTGAAGGTGCCCCACATGGGCTGGAACCGGGTCCGCCAGGTGCAGGACCATGCTTTGTGGCAAGGCATACCCGACAACAGCCATTTCTACTTTGTGCACAGTTATTACGTGGAACCCGACGATCCGGCCCTGACGGTAGGGGTTAGCCATTACGGCATGGCCTTTACCTGCGCGGTCGCAGCGGCTAACATTTTTGCGGTACAGTTCCATCCTGAAAAAAGCGCCGACGCCGGCCTGCGCCTGTATCGAAATTTTGTCGACTGGCGCCCCTGACCCCTTTCTTTCCATTTTTGCTTTTATTGGCTATTGACCATGCTCCTCATCCCCGCCATCGACCTTAAAGACGGGCGCTGCGTGCGCCTTCGCCAAGGTGACTTGGACGACGCAACGATCTTTTCCGATGACCCGGCCGCCATGGCCGTCCAGTGGTTCGAACAGGGCGCGCGACGCCTGCACCTGGTCGACCTTAACGGCGCGGTCGCCGGCAAGCCGAAGAACCAAGCCGCCATCAAGGCCATCATCAAGGCGCTGGGCGACCAGATCCCCGTGCAGATCGGGGGCGGCATCCGCGACCTGGACACCATTGAACGCTATCTCGACAGCGGAATTTCATACGTGATCATCGGCACGGCCGCCGTGAAAGACCCCGGCGTCCTGCGCGACGCGTGCAGCGCCTTCCCCGGCAACATCATCGTCGGCCTGGACGCGCGCGACGGCAAAGTCGCCACCGACGGCTGGAGCAAACTTACCCGCCACGACGTGCTCGACCTCGCCCGCAAGTTCGAGGACTACGGCTGCGAAGGCATCATCTACACCGACATCGGCCGCGACGGCATGCTGTCCGGCGTCAACATCGAAGCCACCGTCAAGCTGGCGCAGCACGTCAGCATTCCCGTCATTGCGTCGGGCGGCGTCACCGACCTGAAAGACATCGAAGCCTTGTGCGCGGTCGAAGACCAGGGCGTCGAAGGCGCCATTCTTGGTCGCAGCCTGTATGAAGGCACGCTGGACTTCGCCGCCGCGCAGGAAATGGCCGACGAACTGGGCATGGCATGACGGCAGGCAACTTCGCAGCAAACATGCCGGGAGCCAAGCCCGGGCTGGACGACACCGGATTGACGCGGCGCATTATTCCCTGCCTGGACGTCACGGCCGGGCGTGTGGTCAAGGGCGTCAATTTCGTTGATCTGGTCGACGCCGGCGACCCGGTGGAAATCGCGCAGCGCTATAACGAGCAAGGCGCCGACGAACTTACCTTCCTGGACATCACCGCCACGAGCGACGCGCGCGACCTGATCCTGCCCATTATCGAAGCGGTGGCCAGCCAGGTGTTCATTCCCCTGACCGTGGGCGGCGGCGTTCGCCAGGTCACCGATATCCAGCGGCTGTTGAATGCGGGGGCCGACAAGGTCTCCATGAACAGCGCCGCCGTTGCAGACCCGGAATTGGTGCGGGCCGCAGCCGACTACCATGGCTCCCAATGTATTGTGGTGGCCATCGACGCGCGCCGGGTATCGGCGCCCGGCGCCGAGCCCAAGTGGGAAATCTACACGCACGGCGGACGCAAGGCCACGGGCATCGACGTGGTTGAATGGGCACGCAAGATGGCCGCCTACGGCGCTGGCGAACTGCTGCTCACCAGCATGGACCGCGACGGCACGAAGTCGGGCTTCGACCTGGAGCTGACGCGCGCCGTATCCGACGCGGTGTCAGTACCCGTCATTGCCTCGGGCGGCGTGGGCAATCTGCAGCACTTGGCCGATGGCGTCACCACCGGGCGCGCCAGCGCCGTGCTGGCCGCCAGCATTTTCCATTACGGCGAATACACGGTGCGCCAAGCCAAGGAATTCATGGCCGCCCAGGGCATCAAGGTAAGGCTGCCGGCATGACATCGCTTCCCGCATGGCTGCGGGCCGTCACCTTCGACGACCAGGGCCTGATCCCCGCCATTGCGCAAGACGCATCCACCGGCACCATCTTGATGGTGGCCTGGATGAACGCCGAATCCTTAGCCGAAACCGTTGCCACCGGCCGCGCCGTGTATTGGTCGCGGTCGCGCAAGCGGCTGTGGCGCAAGGGCGAGGAATCCGGCCATGTGCAATTGGTCGGCGAAGTGCGGCTGGACTGCGACGGCGATGTGCTGCTGTTGCAAGTGGAACAAAAGGGCGGCATAGCCTGTCATACAGGCCGTCAGCGCTGTTTTTTTCGTCGCCTGGACGGCAAGGACGCAGACGCGGCCTGGACCGAATCCGACCCCGTTTTGAAAGACCCAGGGCTAATCTATAAATGACACCGCAAGACTCCGCCGCCATTTTGGCACGCCTGGCCGACACGCTGGAATCGCGCCTGCCGCAAAACGGGGGCGACCCATCGGCCTCGTATACGGCCAAGCTGCTGGCGCGCGGCCCGGACGCCTTCCTGAAGAAAATCGGCGAAGAGGCAACCGAACTGGTCATGGCGGCCAAAGACAACGCGCCCGAGCGCATCGTGGCCGAGACGGCGGACTTATGGTTCCACTGCCTGGTGACGCTGGCCCATTACGGGCTGCGCCCCGAACAAGTGCTGGCCGAGCTGCAGCGCCGCGAAGGCACATCGGGCCTGGCCGAGAAAGCCGCGCGGCCCCAACTCTAACCGGAAACATGGAAACATCATGAGCCAGGACTGCATATTCTGCAAAATTGCGAACGGTCAGATCCCTTCGAAAAAAGCCTATGAAGACGAAGAATTCTTCGCTTTTCACGACATAAATCCTGCGGCTCCCGTACACTTGCTACTTGTACCCAAACGCCATGTGGTGTCGCTGCAAGACATACAAGAAGCCGACGCCCCATGGCTGGGTAGAATGATGGCACTGGTGCCTAAACTGGCTAAGGACAATGGCTGCAGGCCGGGTCCCCAAGGCGGGTTCCGGGTAGTTGCGAACACAGGTACAGACGGCGGGCAAGAAGTTGCCCACCTGCATATTCATATCATTGGGGGCCCTCGCCCCTGGCAACAACGCGCGGCGCCTGCCGCGTAATCGGAGATCGCATCATGGGTAGTTTCAGCATTTGGCACTGGCTTATCGTTCTGGTGATCGTGGCCCTTATCTTCGGCACAAAGAAAATCCGCAACATGGGTGAAGACCTTGGCGGCGCCGTGAAGGGCTTCAAGAAGGGTATGAAAGACGTCAACGCCACCGACGACAAAACGCCTGAAGCCGTTACGCAGCAACGCATGAAAGACGACGACACCATCGACGTGCAGGCCAAAGAAAAAACTGACGTATAACCATGTTCGACGTCAGTTTCACTGAATTACTGCTTGTCGGCGTCATCGCCCTCATTGTCATCGGCCCCGAGCGTCTGCCCAAGGTGGCACGTACGCTTGGCCATCTGGTCGGGCGTGCGCAACGCTACGTCACCGACGTCAAAACCGACATCCAGCGCGAAATGGAGCTGGGCGAACTCAGCAACCTGAAAGACCAGATGGAAGACGCGGCCAAGTCGGTCAAGTCGTCCATGGAAACGGCCAGCAACACCTTGCGTTCGCCGCTGGACGAAGCCCAGAAGGCGCTTAAGGAAGCGTCCGTCTCGGTCGACACCCTGGTGAAAGACGCCAAGGCTGAAGCGAAAGGGGAAACCAGCGCGCCGGTCAGCGGCACCGCACCTGCACCCGTTGCCATCGAACCTGTCGAATACATTCCCGAACCTTTGCAAGAGCCGCCGCCCAATCCCGAGCCCGCACCCACGGAGACGCCCAAGTGACAAAAGACGCCTCCAGCCAGGACACCTTCATTTCCCACCTGGTCGAGCTGCGCACCCGCCTGCTTCGCGCCGTCGTGGCGGTATTGGCCGTGTTCATCGTATTGTTCATTTACCCAGGCCCATCGCTTATATACGACGTGCTGGCCCAGCCCATGCTGTCGTCCCTTCCCGAAGGCACGCGCATGATCGCCACCGGCGTCATCACGCCGTTCATGGTGCCTGTAAAAGTCACCCTGATGGCGTCATTCGTGCTGGCGTTGCCGGTGGTCTTGTACCAGGCCTGGGCCTTCGTGGCGCCCGGTCTGTACAAGCACGAACAGAAGCTGGCCCTGCCGCTTATTGCATCCAGCACCTTGCTGTTCTTGCTTGGCATGGCTTTTTGCTATTTCGTGGTGTTTCGCACGGTCTTCCACTTCATTGCCAACTTCGCCCCACAGTCCATCACGCCGGCACCAGACATCGAAGCGTATCTTAGCTTTGTCATGACCATGTTCGTGGCGTTCGGGGTTACGTTCGAAGTGCCCATCGCTGTGATTCTACTGGTGAAAAGCGGTGTCGTTACCGTGCAGAAACTGCGCGCCGCGCGCGGCTATGTCATTGTCGGCGCTTTTGTTATTGCCGCCGTCGTCACTCCGCCCGACGTCCTCAGCCAGTTCATGCTTGCCGTGCCTTTGTGCCTGTTGTTTGAAGTGGGCGTGTTGGTGGCCAGCGCCATGAAAAAGCGCGAACCGCCCAAGACCGACGAATACGAAGACACGGACGAAGATGAAGACGCCGTGGATGTCGACAAGGTCGTCACCCGCCAGGATTAGGGTTTGCGAATGCGGGGCCTGGTGCCGACTTGAACGGTAAAGTCCCGCTTCTTGCCTTCGCGCAGAATCAGCAAGTTAATTTTTTCTTCCGGCGGCAAAGGTGCGATCTGGTTCAACAAGCCAATGGAATCATGTACCGGCTGGCCGTTGATTTCCAGCACAATGTCGCCGACCCGAACACCCGCGCGCCACGCGGGGCCGTTGCGCAGCACGCTGGCAATGATCACGCCGTCCTTTTGCGGCAAATTGAACGCCGTGGCCAAGTCGGGCGTGATGTCCTGGGGCTCTATGCCCAGCCAGCCACGGGTCACGGTGCCCGTCTTGATGATTTGATCCATGATGGTTTGGGCGGTGGTCGCGGGAATGGCGAATCCTATGCCCAGCGATCCACCCGTTTCCGAATAAATTGCCGTATTGATGCCCACCAGGCGTCCCGTCGTGTCGATCAGGGCGCCACCCGAATTGCCCGGGTTGATCGCTGCGTCGGTCTGGATGAAATTCTCGTAAATATTGATACCCAACCGGTTGCGCCCCAGCGCCGACACGATGCCCATGGTGGTGGTCTGGCCCACGCCGAACGGGTTGCCTATGGCCAGGACGACGTCCCCCGTCTGTACCCGATGCGTGCCGTTGAAGTCGATGGCGTTCAGCTTGGGCAAGTCGATCTTCAGCACCGCAAGGTCGCTTTCCGGGTCGGCGCCGACCAGTTCAGCAACCGCTTGACGGCCGTCGGCCAAAGCAACTTCGATCGCGTCGGCGGCTTCAATGACATGGTAGTTCGTCAGAATATAGCCGTCGCTGCGTACAATCACACCAGAGCCCAGGTTCGTGGATTCGCGGCGTTCGCTAAAACCCGGTATGTCGCGGAACAAGCGGTTCAACGCCGGGTCGTCCAGCGGCAGCAGCGGCACATTGATATGCTTGCTGGTATAAACGTTCACCACCGCCGGCGTGGCCAAGGCAACCGCGGCCGCATACGAAACCTGGGAATGGACATTGCCGTTGTCATTGCCGCCACCCGTCCTGGCAACCGGCACGGCCGGAGGCGCCGGCGACGTATGCAGCCAGTCCGGGCGCAGGGTTGCCACGATGAATAAAATACCCAGGCATACCGTGACGGTTTGGGCGAATAGCAACCACAATCGACGCATAAGACTCAGGGGAAAAAAAGCGCTATGAATGAAGTTTCGAATCATGAACTTGCACTGTGGCTGGACACGACGCTACAGGTGCAGGGCTTCAAAGATTACTGCCCCAACGGACTGCAGGTTGAAGGCAAATCCACGATCAAGCACATTATCACCGGAGTTACGGCAACACAGGCATTGCTCGAGGCGGCCATTGTGGCTGACGCCGACGCCATTCTGGTGCATCACGGCTGGTTCTGGAAGAATGAAAGTCCCTGCGTGCGTGGGCCCAAGCGCCATCGGCTGGCCTTGGCCATAGGCAACGACATCAACGTCTATGCTTACCATTTGCCGCTGGACGCCCACGCCACACTAGGCAACAACGCGCAGCTGGGCCGCATGCTGGGCCTGACACCCACGCTGGACGCCCAGGGCAGCCCAGTGGTGTGCGGACCCGACGGCCTGGTCTGGACGGGTGAATGCGCTCCCGGGACCACGCTGGAAGCGCTTGGCCATACCGTTTGCAAAGTCTTACACAGACAGCCGCTGATTGTTGGTAATAAGCAACAAATAATCAAACGCGTGGCGTGGTGCACCGGCGGCGCGCAAAGCATGATGGAAGCCGCCGTGGCGGTGGGCGCCGACGCCTACATTACCGGCGAAGCGTCGGAACCCAACTTCCATTTGGCGCACGAAACCGGCGTGGGCTTTATTGCGGCGGGCCATCACGCCACCGAGCGCTATGGCGTCAAGGCCCTGGGCGAAGCCGTGGCCGCCCAATTCGGGATCCGGGTCGACTTCGTGGACCTGGACAACCCGATTTAAGGTTTTTGTAGCGAATCCCTGATCTGGCGCAACAAAAGCACTTCTTCGGCCAGCGCGGCCGGGATGGCCTCTTTCTGCGCGATCAGGCGGTTGCGCGCGGCGTTCACGGCCTTGACCAGCATGAAAACCACGAAGGCCAACAACACGAAATTAATGAATACTGTCAGGAAGTTGCCCCACGACAGCACGACCGCGCCCGCCTTGCTAAGGGCATCGTAGGTTAGGGGGCCCGTGTAGTTTTCCGGTGCCCGCAATACCCAGAACTGGTTCGTGAAGTCTACCTGCCCGCCCATTATGAAAGCGACCAGCGGCATGATAATGTCTTTCACGAGCGAATCAATGATCTTCCCGAACGCCGCGCCAATGATTACGCCCACGGCAAGGTCGATCATGTTGCCTTTAACGGCGAATTCCTGGAATTCCTGAAGGAAACTTCGTGCTTTGCTCATGGTGTGTTCCTTTGAATAGTTCGCCCATGCCGGGCTGACGCTATAATACGCGGCTGATACGGTAGTACGCAGCTATAAACGGTAAATGGTATGCCCTGAAGCGGCATGAATAAGGATACTAGAATGAGTCAGATTACGACACAGCTCGACGATTCCGGTGCGGTTGATCCCAACACCCCACCCGATCCTTCGCGCCGTTTCTGGGTAGCTTCGGCCTGTGCGGTCGGCGGCGTGGCAGGTGTTGCAACGGCAGTGCCTTTCGTCGGGTCGTTCGCACCCTCCGAGCGCGCACGCGCCGCCGGCGCCCCGGTCGAGGTCGACGTCTCGGGCATTGCTCCCGGCG
>CAZONP010000117.1:0-3378 GCA_964581155.1 uncultured Candidimonas sp.
ACTTCATCGTCATCGCCCAATTGGCCGACATGCCCGCCTACCACGCCATGGCCCATCGCCTCTTCACGTCGCAAGCCAACATCCGCAACGTCCGCAGCTACTTCTCCATTCACCGCAGCAAATTCGAAACCCGCCTTCCCCTCCCCAGCCGCACAAACGGGTGACCGGCCGTGCACCGTGGTATATGCCGCGTGAATCGCCGTGCACCGATTGGGCGCGTAAATGGCCCTACAGCCAGCGCCGACGTGCTGGCCGCCAGCGGTCGCTCCAAACTGGACCGCAATCCGTAATGCAAGGCGCCGGTGACGGGGGGGTGGATTTGCGAACGATACGGGCGCGCCGCCTGTCTGGCCAATATCAGGACGCAAGGTGGCGACTGTTTGAGCGACGCGTTTTCGAACAGCCAGTGGCTGTTCGATGTCGCGAGTTTCGCCACCGCCTGATATTGGCCGGACAGGCGGGAAGTCAAGGCAACGCCTTGACCGCGAACGTCTGAGCAAATCTACCCCCCCGTCACCGGCGCCGTTTAAGAACCCGTCACCGGCGCCGGATCAAGAACCCATCACCCCCGCAAGCTCAAAAGCCTCTCGTACACGGCCAGATACCGCGCCCCCATGACCGCCACATCATGTTCCCGCAACACATATTCCCGGGCTGCTTCCGTCATGCTCGCCCGTAAGCCGCGGTCGTTCAACACGCGATTCATGCCTTCGGTCAATGCGGCCGCATCGCCCACCGGGCACAATACGCCGCGTCCGTCCGCCAGCACCTCCACCAAACCTCCGGTTGCCGTCGCCACCACGGGCACCGAATACAGAAACGCATCCAACACGCTCGTGCCCAGCGCTTCGTGGCGCGACGTCAAAACGAACACGTCCATCAGTCGATAGAAGTCGTCTATACCGGCCTGGAAACCCGCAAACAGGTAATGTTCCTGAAGCCCCAACTCGCTGACCAGCGCTCTTGCCTCGGCCTCCGCGCCACCGCCGGCGCCCAAATGGAGCAACACCACGTCCTTGCGCAATGCCACCAGGCCATGCAACGCACGAATCAACGTGCATGGGTCTTTCTCGAGCGTAAGCGCGGCCGCCGTCGCCAGAACGCGCTTGCCTTCCAGGCCAAACTGGCGCGACAAAGCATTGATGCGGTCTTCATCCACCGCCCTGCCTTCGATGGCACTGGGAATCACAGCAACGTCCAGGCCCAACCGCGCTGGCTCGGCAGCCGCCGCCTTACTGATGGCCACCAGCGCATCCGCCTGCCGCCATTTCCACGCCGTCTGTTTTTCGCGACGCCGCACGGGGAACGCCGTGCGGCGAGTGAATACAACGCGCCGTCCCAACAGCGGCTTTAACAGGGCAAGCCAAGTCATCATGTTCGCGGTCTGGGCATGCAAAATATCGAAGCGGCGCCCGTGACGGATCAGAAAGCTCACCACCCCGCCTATGCCGGCCTGTTCGTGCACGATGAAGCCTTCGCTTTTTGCTTGCTGGGCCAGCTCGCCATCTTGTCGGGCCAATAGCGCCACGTCGTGGCCGGCCGCGCGAAACTGCCGCATGCACAGCAGCGTCTGGCGTTCGCCGCCGCGCCAACCACGCTCGAAATTCATCTGCAGGATGCGCATCGCTTTCTATAATTCCAAGTCGGAGACAGGGTTCAGATGGCGCGCCACGTTGATGCCCACGGCAATCAGCGCGCAAATAATTGCGGCCACCAAACCCAGCACGGCACCGTTGCTTGCGCTTATATTGAAAGCCACTGCAACCAGGGCTGTGCCAAAGCTCTGCCCGAAGACACGAGTCGTTGCCTGCATGCCCCCGGCGGCTCCGCTACGATGGCGCGGCGCACCCGCTAGCAGTGCGCGATTGTTCGGTGTCTGGAAGAAACCAAAGCCCACGCCGCCCAGCAGCATCGCCGCCATCAACCAGCCAAAATTCACACCGGCAGGCAGCAAGACGACCCAGGCCATACCGGCCGCGATACCGGCGGCACCAAGGCCGCATAATATTGCCACCGAGAAACGCCCCGACAAATAGCCTGCAACCGGCGCCATCGTGGCGACCCCCACCGACCAGGCCCCCAGCAGTATCCCGACTTCGCCGTACGAGTATCCTAGGTCTTGATGGAAGTAGAACGGCAAGGACACGAACGCTGACATCTGGGCGGCGAATGAAAAGGCCGAGGCTCCCACCGCATAAGCAATGGGCGTGATGCGTAACAAATCAATGGGAACGATAGGCGCGACTTGATCCCTTGAACGGTGCACCAATGCCCAACCGGCCAGTCCCGCGACGATAAAACAAAGCGCCGCCAGCGTCGGATTCTTCACCAGCGCATCCAGCCCGACGATGGACAGTCCGAACACCGGAACGCTAAGCGCGCAGGCCAGCCAATCGAAGCGCGAATGGGTGCGCGGAACATCTGGCAGGAAGCGGATCACGAAGTACGTGGCCAGGCAGATCGGCACATTGACCAGGAATATCCATTGCCACTCCGCCACCTGCAATATGAAGGCGCCTACCGTCGGCCCCAGCACCGCCATCAACCCCACGGTCATTGCATTGATGCTGATCCCCATGCCCAACTTGTTCAGCGGGTAGGTGTTGCGCACCAGCCCCCCGAATAAGCACATGAGCATCGAGGAACCCAGGCCTTGGGTCATGCGCGCGGCCGTAAGCGTAGACAGCGATGTCGACAAGGCCGCCCCCACCGACGCTAACAGAAATAGGGTTACGCCCATGGTGAACATGCGCCTGAAGCCAATGCGTTCAGCTACTGCGGACAGCGGCAGAAGCGACACGACCACCGTCAGGTTATAGGCGATGGCCACCCAAACTACAGCGGCCGGGTCGATGTTCAACGAAACGGCAATGGCTGGAAGTGCCACGTTCGCCATACTGGAATCCAGCACGGTAATGGTGATGGCCAGCAACAAGGCCAGCGCCGCCCAATGGCGGCGCGGGGTGTCAAGACCATCGGCGCATACGCCGGATTTTTTCTTCGATGCTGTTTTTTGGGTCACTGGCGTTTCTTGACAGGTCGAACCCAGCCCTCGATAGTCTTCTGCGCAGGCCGCGACACGGTCAGTTTGCCGGCCGGTGCGTCGTGCGTGAGCGTCGTGCCGGCACCAAGCGTCGCGCCCTGCCCGACCCGGACCGGCGCCACCAACTGACTGTCGGAGCCAATGAATGCGTCATCTTCAATGATGGTCTGGAATTTATTGACGCCATCGTAATTGCAGGTGATGGTACCCGCGCCGATATTGACACGAGCCCCGATCTGCGCGTCGCCTATATAAGACAAATGATTGGCCTTGGCGCCATGGCCCAATGTGCTTTTCTTGATTTCCACAAAATTGCCCACATGGGCCTGCGTGCC
>CAZONP010000117.1:3478-7884 GCA_964581155.1 uncultured Candidimonas sp.
GCAGGGTGTCGGACTGCACCAGCGGCACATCGCCATACAAGACCAGCGTTGCATCGTCCGGGGCGCCGGCCGCCAGTGCGTGTGCCGCCAGAGCGCCGGCCGCTCGCGACGATTCCGAATCGAGCAGCAACGGCAAAGCCTGCTGCACCGCATGCCCGGTGCCGCGTTGCGGCACTTGCGTTGCAAACCTTAAATCGGCTTGATCCGCAAAAGCCTCCTGCACCTGATCGGCGCCGTGCCCCACAACGACAATGATGCGGTCCGGCCCCAGCCGCCGCGCGTTGTCCAGGACATGCGCCAGCATGGGCCGGCCGGCCAGCGGGTGTAGCACTTTGGGTAGATCGGACTGCATGCGCTTGCCGAGGCCTGCCGCAAGAATAACGATATTCAACATGAAAGTATGGCTTATGTAATGAGCGGAGGATCAGGACTTGCGCGTGGGTGCCGCCCGCTTGCGGGGTGCGGCCTTTTTCGCGGAAGCGGCGGCGGTCGCGCGTTTGGCTGGTGCCGGATCCGTGCCTTCCTTGCGCGGACTCTTCCCTAGCGTGGAGTCTGCGGAGGCAACAACTCCCGCCTGTTGCGCGGCGGCCTCGGCACTTTGCAGGGTAGCCGTAGTGGCGGCCGCCAGCGTGTCGAACTGCTTTTGCACCATGTCCCACCACCCTTGGGCTGCAGCCGTGGCACCTGCCGCCTGGGAGTCCGCGCCGGCTTGGCCCGCTTCGGCGGCGGGCGCGGCAGCTGCAGCGGGTGCCTTGCCGGCGGCAGCATGCGCATCGGGTTTGATACCCAGCACGATTTCCAGCGGCGACGGGCCACCGCCTGTGGAAGCACCCGAGGCGGTGGTTGCCATAAAACCTTTGAGCGTTGCAATCGTCGCGCGCTGAACCTCGAGCCCCTGAATCGTGCTCGACAACATCGACAGGTTCATGCGCAACCAGTTCTCCACCGCGCGCAAGTCGCCAATGCGGCGCTCCAGGTCTTCGACCGACATTGGAGTAGCCATCGCCGCCTGTCCCAGGCTGCCTGACCCTGCCAGCCCCTGCCACGCCTGACGCATCATTTCCATGCTGGCCATCATTGGATTCTGGGCCATATCACCGCTTTGCCCAAAGCCGGGCAGGACAAAGGGATTAGTATTTTGAGTAACCATGGCACCTCCTTGGGCGCAATCACAGGATGACGAAAACGCCGTAGCTGCTGCCACGCCGCACTATGGCCCTAAGCTTAAACTGAAGCCGGCCACTCGTCTAATCCCTTCTATGGCCGGGCGCCACTTACAGGAGCAGGCCCTGTTGCAGGCGATGTTTCAATCCGTCCAGAATGACCAGCTCGGCCTCGCGCGTGAAAGCACCGTCTTCCACCATGGCCCACAGTTCCTCGACCGTTACCAGCCGGACCTCGCTGACCTCTCCATCCATATTCTGGGGCGATACGGATTCGGCCAGCACACAGTCGCTGACCAATACGTCTTCCACTTGGTACCCTTCCGGCAAGCGCCGATGCATACGCAAAATAATGCGCATCGGCTCGCGGTTTTGTATGTCGGCGGCCGAAAGGCCTGCCTCTTCGTAGCTTTCCCGCAACAACGCGGTATCAAGGTTTTCCCCTGCTCCGGCAAGCCCGCCGACCAACGTGTCCCACATACCCGGATCGGTCGACTTGTCGAGCGCGCGGCGCGCCACCCACAATCTGCCATCCGGCGACCACGCATTCAAGTGCACCGCTTTGGTCAGCAGACCCAGCGGACGCATCGCGGCGCGTTCCATGGCGGCCAGGCGGCGCCCTTCGCCATATACATCCAGCAGTTCATTGCGCCAGCCGCGCAGGCACCCAGTGTCTTTGAGGGCTGCGGCCAGTTGCGCCATTACGGCGTCCAGCGGCAAGCGCTTGGGCAATGACGCCGTAATGTGCACGGCCTCGTCGCCGATGTGGATGCCCGGCAAGCCTTCCAGATGGCCTGTGGCTTTGGCGGTGATCCAGCCCGCAACCCTGCCGGCCACCGTTAGCGGACGCGAGCCGACAGGCGGCAACTGTTGAATTCGTTTAATGAGCTGTTGGTATCGTGCGCCGAGATCAGGCATAAACGCACGGGCATGGGCATCTTTCATGGAATAATTGTAATGTAAGCGCGGCGATAGCACTGCATGGCGGCCGACACTGCCATATGGATATGCCCGTATCAGCCCACAGTCAGCTCTTGTTCGTTATAATTCCGCCGATATCAGGTCAATTCGAGCAGGCAATGCAATACCCCAGCTTCTATTATTTTAAGCCTGCCGTTCAATAATTATGTGTTCGTTCGCCGTTTTCACGATCTCTCCACTTGATCAAAGTCAACGCAAACCTAAAACACGCCGCATTACGAGGTCAGCATGAAGAAGTTGAGAGGGGTACTGGGCACTGGCGCTTTGCTCATGGCAGGCGCAGCCGGCGCACAGATCACAGATATGCCGGGGGGGCCCCGGGTCAATCAGCTCAACCTCCATGAGGGGGTGACGCAGATCGCGCAAGAGATCATGTGGATCCACTGGCTCCTGCTGATCATCTGTGCCGTCATTTTCGTCGCCGTATTCGGCGTGATGTTCTATTCCATCATCATGCACCGCAAGTCGCGGGGCGCGGTGGCGGCCAAGTTCCACGAGCACGTGGGCATTGAAATCGCCTGGACGGTCATTCCATTCATTATTGTGATTGCCATGGCGTTGCCGGCCACGCGCACGGTGGTCGCCATGAAAGACACCACCAGCGCGGATCTCACCATCAAGGTAACCGGCTATCAATGGAAGTGGGGCTACGAATACCTCGACGGGTCGGCCCAAGGCGTCAAGTTCCTGTCCACGCTGGCCACGCCGCGCGACCAGATCGAAGGCAGGGCGCCTATCGGCAACCTGTACCTCATGGAAGTCGACAAGCCGGTCGTCGTACCCGTCGACAAGAAAGTGCGCATAGTGCTTACCGCCAGCGATGTCATCCACTCCTGGATGGTTCCGGAATTCGGGGTCAAGCAAGACGCCATGCCCGGCTTTCTGCGTGACACATGGTTCCGCGCGGAAAAAATTGGCACCTATCGCGGGCAATGCGCCGAGCTCTGTGGAAAAGACCACGCCTTCATGCCTATTGTCGTGAATGTGGTGTCGCAGGCCGACTACGACACCTGGGCGGCCGAGCAGAAGAAAGAATTGGCTTCGGCGGCCGACGATCCCACCAAGACATGGGCGCCTGAAGAGCTTATCGCCCGCGGCGAACAAGTCTATGCAAACACCTGTGTGGCCTGCCACCAGGCCAATGGCAAGGGACTGCCCGGCACCTTCCCGGGGCTCGATGCGGCGCCCTCGGTGGTGGGCCCCATGAAAGAACAGGCTCTTATCGTGTTGAACGGCCGGCCAGGCACTGCCATGGCGCCCTTCCGCGATCAACTGAACGATGTCGAAATCGCCGCTGTCATCTCCTACACCCGCAATGCCTGGAGCAATGCTGGCAAAGGCGAAGACCCCATAGTTCAACCCGCCGATGTCACAGCCTTGCGCTAACTCACCGACGCGTGTAAAACGAATTTGAACGTATTTTTTCCAGGCGCGGCATAGTCCGGCGCCTGGTCAAGCAGGAAGGAGTCCACCATGAGCAGTGTTACTGCCGATCAGGTCCCCGCCAGTGTCGGGCACGATGAACACGATCACGACCACGGCCGTCCACACGGCTGGCGTCGCTGGCTGTTCGCCACCAATCACAAAGACATCGGTACCATGTACCTGCTGTTTTCGTTCTGCATGCTGCTCGAGGGCGGCGTCCTGGCGCTGTTGCTGCGTACAGAGCTCTTTTCGCCCGGCCTGCAGTTTTTCCAGCCTGAATTGCTCAACCAGTTCACCACCATGCATGGCCTGATCATGATTTTCGGCGCCATCATGCCGGCATTCGTGGGCTTCGCCAACTGGATGATCCCACTGCAAATCGGCGCGTCCGATATGGCATTCGCCCGCATGAACAACTTCAGCTTCTGGTTGTTGCCCATCGGCGCCATCCTGTTCACGTCAACCTTCTTCGTGCCGGGCGGTGCCAACGCCGCTGGGTGGACCATGTATGCGCCCTTGTCGCTGCAAATGGGTCCCGGCATGGACTTCACCATTTTTGCCGTACACATTCTGGGCGCCTCGTCCATCATGGGTGCCATCAATATTGTCGTGACCGTGCTCAATATGCGTGCACCTGGCATGACTTTAATGAAGATGCCTTTGTTCTGCTGGACATGGCTCATCACGGCCTACCTGCTTATTGCGATCATGCCGGTGCTGGCCGCGGCCGTCACCATGGTGCTCACCGACCGTCACTTCGGCACCAGCTTTTTTAATGCGGCCGCAGGCGGGGACCCGGTGCTGTATCAGCACGTATTCTGGTTCTTCGGGCATCCG
>CAZONP010000118.1:0-3671 GCA_964581155.1 uncultured Candidimonas sp.
GCTTTCAGCTCGTGTCACCAGTTATCAACAGTGGCCTGCTGACGCGCAGGGCCAGTCATACCGTATCGCCCCGTCAGCAAATCAGGTCAATAATCTTGAGTTTCAGTCAATTGCCGACATGGTCCGCGCTTCCATCAGTGCTACTGGCCTGGTCGAGGCTCAGACCGGCCAGGACGCGCGGTTCGACGTGTCTTTGGTTTACGAAAACCCCGTGAGCCAGACATGGGTGCAACGGCGGACCGACCCCTACCTGTATGACGGCTGGGGGTTTAGTCCGTTTGGCGGATATTACGGCGGCTATGGCGGCTACGGCGGGTGGGGCGGCGGCGGCATATTCATGGCGCCGGCTTACCAAAATGTTCCTGTCGAGGTATATAAGAATACACTCACCGTCATTATCAAGGACAGGCGGAATAACGGCGCCGAGGTGTATCGTTCCAGTGCGGTGAACGTCAGTTCCTCCGACAATCTTCAACAGGTCATGCCTTATCTTGCCCAGGCAGTATTTGATGGTTTTCCCGGCAATAACGGTCAGGTGCGCGACGTGGAATATGAGCGCGCCCGCTAGTGCGGGCACTACCTTTACGCTTCTATCAGGAAGTCGGTGCGCGTGCGTCCTTCAGCCTCGGCTGCGGTAATCCAGCGGGGCGGTTTGCCGCGCCCCGTCCAGGTCGCGCCGGTTTCCGGATGGCGGTACTTTGGAGGTACCGGACGCTTGACGACGGTTCCGTTCACGCTGGGTTGTTTGGCAACCCGGGTTGTTTTTTTAGTGAAAGCAGCAGCAATTTCCTCCGGCGTAATGTCGTAATCGCGCATGGACTTTACGATTGATGCAACAACAGGACCGCGTTGCTTCATTTGCAAGGCCTTTGCCTGCTTCTGCAGTTTAAGGATTTCTTTCTGAATCTTTTCTTTAAGGGCTGGATAGCTATCGCGTGGCATCTGTATTCCTGTAAGTGGATATAAAAGATTATATTATTTTTAATAACGGTATATACCGGTAAGGCGGAATTTTAACTTATTCTGCGAATGCCGAGAATAATTTTATGGCGTAGTGCGTTTATAGTATACGGACGCCTCAACTTCCAATTAATAATCGACTGCATGACAACTAATGCGAATAACTTTAGAGTAGCCGCCATTCAAATGGTTTCCTCAACCCGGCCTGACGATAATCTTGCCGAGGCTGCCGACCTAATTGCGCAGGCGGTGCGCGACGGGGCGCAGCTTGCGGTCTTGCCGGAATACTTTTGCTTCATGGGCCATCAAGACGCGGATAAACTGACGATTAAAGAGGCGCCAGGCCATGGGCCCATACAGGAGTTTCTGTCTGGCCAAGCCAAACAGCACGGCATCTGGCTCGTGGGCGGCACGCTGCCTCTAGATAATGAAGAGCCAGATCGTATTTATAATGCCAGCTTGGTATTTGACCCAGCGGGCAAACAAGTCGCACGGTATGACAAAATACATTTGTTCGGCTTTAGAAAGGGCGAAGAGTCGTACGATGAATCCATATCCATACGCCCCGGGCAGAATCAGCCGCAAACGTTCAATGCGCCTTGTGGAAAGGTGGGTTTATCAATTTGTTACGACCTTCGCTTTCCGGAATTCTTTCGCGCGTTGGGTGAAGTCAGCCTAATTGTGTTGCCCGCTGCATTCACCTACACCACCGGCTCGGCGCACTGGGAAGTGCTGCTGCGCGCACGGGCTATTGAAAATCAATGTTATGTATTGGCCTCGGCGCAAGGCGGCAAACACGATAATGGCCGGCGCACCTGGGGCCATTCTGTTCTAATCGATCCATGGGGTGATGTGATTCACAGTATCGCCGAAGGCAGCGGTTATGCCATTGGCGACATCGATCCCGGCCGTCTGGCCGGCGTTCGGGAATCATTGCCCGCCCTGAAACATCGCACGATGTAATGACATAGTCACGGTAAAAATTCATGAAACTTGTTGATCCCGCTATTCACGCACTCGCTACCGCCAAATCTGTGTTGCTCGATCCCTGGGGTCTGAGCGAAGCCGATATGGCTCGCGCGCTGGGCGAAATCTTTACGCACAAGGTCGACTACGCCGACCTTTACTTCCAATACACCCGCAGCGAAAGCTGGAGCCTTGAAGAGGGCATCGTCAAGACCGGGAGCTTCTCTATAGAGCAAGGGGTGGGCGTGCGGGCCATCAGTGGCGAGAAAACGGCATTCGCCTACTCGGACACGCTGTCAGCCGATGCTCTGCTTTCGTCGGCACATGTGGTGCGCAGCATTGCGCGGCGAGGCGCCGGCCGCCAAAAGGTCGTTACCGGCCATCCGCCGGCGGGACGCTCGCTCTACGAGGCCATTGACCCGGTCAATACCTTATCGGCGCCCGACAAGGTCGCATTATTGGGCCGAATCGAGGCCATGGCCCGCGCGGCCGACCCGCACATCATTCAGGTAATGGCAGGTCTGGGTGCGGAATACGACGTCATCCTGGTGGCGGGAAGCGACGGCCGCCTGGCTGCCGATGTCCGGCCTCTGGTTCGTTTGTCCTTGACGGTCATCGCCGAGCGCGACGGGCGTCGCGAAATGGGCCACGGCGGCGGGGGCGGGCGTACCGGCCTTGCCTACTTCACCGACGAGGTACTGCGCTCCTATGTGCGACGTGCCACGCATGAAGCCATGGTCAACCTCGAGGCGCGCCCCGCACCGGCCGGCGAGATGACGGTCGTGCTGGGTTCCGGCTGGCCTGGCATCCTGCTGCACGAGGCGGTGGGGCATGGCCTGGAAGGGGATTTCAATCGCAAAGGCTCGAGCATATTCGCCGGCCGCGTCGGTCAGCGCGTGGCATCGAAAGGCGTCACGGTGGTCGACGACGGAACCATTGCCGATCGCCGCGGATCCCTCAATATCGACGACGAGGGCACTCCCACCCAGCGCAATGTCTTGATTGAAGATGGCATCCTGAAAGGTTATATGCAGGACACCATGAACGCCAGGCTAATGAAAACTCCGGTCACCGGTAACGGCCGGCGCGAGTCTTACGCACACCTGCCCATGCCGCGCATGACGAACACCTATATGTTGGCCGGCAAGGTCCCCGCGCCGGAGATCATTGCGTCGGTGAAGAAGGGTCTGTACGCCGTGAACTTCGGCGGAGGCCAGGTCGACATCACCAGTGGCAAGTTTGTATTCTCCACCTCGGAAGCCTACATGATCGAGGACGGGAAGGTCACCTACCCGGTCAAGGGTGCGACCCTTATCGGAAATGGGCCTGACGCAATGAATCGCGTAAGTCTCATCGGCGACGACCTGGAGTTGGACTCCGGCGTTGGCACGTGCGGCAAGGAAGGCCAGAGCGTACCCGTCGGGGTCGGTATGCCCACCGTTCGCATGGACGGACTCACCGTCGGCGGCACCGCCTGATTTTTTGTTCAAGGTTGCCCGGTCGCGTGCCGCCCGGTCGCGTGCCGCCCGGTCGCGTGCCGAACGGGGGCCTATCCCTTTAATTCCATGGCGTGGGCGGTTGACGTAGCCCGTTAGTACGCTTATCATTTCAGTCGAAACCAATTTAATTGAATCTATTGCCAGCCTAATGACTTCATTGGAAATAACTCAACAGTACGACCTGCGCATCCTGCGGGCCTTGCGCCGCATTACGCGGTCGGTGGCTTTGCATTCGCGGCAATTGGC
>CAZONP010000118.1:3771-7881 GCA_964581155.1 uncultured Candidimonas sp.
CCGTCGCCGCTGCAAAAGAAACTGTCGGAAGCGCTTAATGCCTTGCCGGAACTCGAGCAAGCCACAATCACGCTTTCGCTGGAACGGATCGTCGACCTAATGGAGTCCGACGGTGTTGTGCTGGCCGAACCCAAGGGGGAATTGGCATCGCCCATTCTGGACGTACCAATTGTCGGGGTTCCGCCCGAATCGGGACTGGTGGTGTGACAGAGGCAGAGTCCAATTCCACCCTCACCGTTGACCGCAACTCCACACGATCCAGCGCGCCGCTAGGCACTTTGCCTATGCGCATGCCAGACAGGCACGATGCAGCCGGCATACACGAGCTGATATCCCAGTGCCCACCCCTGGATCAAAATTCGCTTTACACCTATTTACTATTAAGCGAACATTTCCGCTCCACCTGCATTATTGCGCACGACCAAGAGTCGCTCGCAGGCTATGTGTCGGCATATATTCCGCCAGGCCGCGACGACGTTTTGTTTGTCTGGCAGGTCGCCGTGCACCGGCGCGCCCGTGGCAAAGGGCTGGGTATTCAGATGCTGCACCACCTCTTGCTGCGTCCAGATCTCTCGCAAATCAACTACATCGAAACAACCGTCGGACCGGAAAATCAGGCGTCGCGCGCCATGTTCGCACGCCTGGCCAATGACTTGCGCACGACCCTGCGCGAACAGCCATTGTTCGAACGGGCGCTTTTCGGACAGCATGGACACGATGATGAACCACTATTGCGTATAGGCCCGTTGCGGGCCGGCTAGTTGGGTGGCCCCACTCGGGCCGCCATCTTCAAACAGAGGTGCGCCAGGCGTGGCTGCATGACGCATTTGCCGACACCTCGTAACCAAGAGAGGAACAAAATGATGGATTTGAAAATATTTGACCGGATGGAGTCAGAGGTGCGGGGCTACATTCGGTCGTTCCCCGTCATTTTCAAGCAGGCTCGCGGGTCCGTCTTGATCGATGAAGAAGGCAAGGAATATATTGATTTCTTCAGTGGCGCCGGTACATTGAATTACGGCCACAACAATCCCGTCCTCAAAAACAAAATGCTCGAGTACCTGGACACGGACGGTCTCGTACACGGGCTGGATATGGCCACCAGCGCCAAGAAGCACTTTCTGGAAACCGTAGACCGTGTCCTGTTTCGTCCGCGCGGCTGGGACTACACGCTACAGTTCACTGGGCCAACGGGGACGAATGCCGTTGAAGCCGCCTTGAAGCTGGCGCGCCTGGTCAAGGGCCGGCAAAATATTGTGTCGTTTACTCATGGTTTTCATGGTGTCAGCGGCGGCTCCCTGGCTGTTACTGCCAACGCAAAGTTTCGCGATGCCGCCGGCGTTGCACTGGGAAACACCAGTTTTGTTCCGTACGACGGCTATTTTGGGCCGGACGTGAATACGATTGCTTATCTCGAACGCATGCTGGAGGACTCGAGCAGCGGCATGGATCACCCCGCTGCCGTCATTGTTGAAACGGTTCAGGGAGAAGGCGGTGTCAATGTAGCCAGTTGGCGCTGGCTCAAAGAGCTTGAAAAGCTCTGCGGTAAGTACGACATGCTGCTGATCGTCGACGACATCCAGGTGGGCTGCGGGCGTACCGGAAGCTTTTTCAGCTTCGAGTCGGCCGGCATCAAGCCCGACATCATCACTCTGTCGAAGTCGTTGTCCGGCTTTGGCTTGCCCATGTCGCTTGTCCTCATGAAGCCCGAACTCGATATTTGGAAGCCGGGCGCGCATAGCGGTACATTCCGCGGCAATAATCTGGCGTTTGTTACCGCCGCCCAGGCATTGGATAGCTATTGGAGCAATGACGTCCTGGCAGACGAAACCCAGCGCAAAGAGCGTTTGGTGCGCGACTGGCTCGAGAACCTCGTTCATAGTTATCCCATGGCGGGACTTAGTGTCAGGGGGCGGGGCCTTATCCAGGGGCTGGCCACTGCGGCAGGCGACGATACGGCCTCGTTGGTGGCCAAGAAGGCATTCGAGCATGGGCTGGTCATTGAAACATCTGGTGCCAATGATGAAGTCCTGAAGGTCTTGCCCGCGCTGACCATTGAGGATGAATTGTTGACTAAAGGCCTGGAGATCATTGAACGCTGTGTCGCCGACGTGTTGAAGGAAAAGGGCGTCAGCGCCCATGTGTTGAAATTTGCAGGGAGAAGTCGATGATAGTAAGAAATGTAAACGAAATAATAGGTACTGATCAGGAAGTCATCACCGATAACTGGCTTAGCCGGCGCGTTCTTTTACAAAAGGACGGGATGGGCTTTTCTTTTCATGAGACGGTGATCTTCCCGGGAACCGAAACCCACATCCATTACCAGAATCACCTGGAAGCTGTGTGGTGCATTGAGGGCGATGGCGAAATCGAAACGATCGCCGATGGGAAAAAATACGCACTTGGCGCCGGGGTGGTTTATGCGCTGGATGAAAACGACGAACACTGGTTGCGAGGTGGCAAAGAGCCTTTACGCGTCATTTGTGTATTCAACCCGCCGCTTACCGGCCTTGAAGTGCATGACGATAAAGGCGTGTATCCACTCGAACCCAGCATAGCCTAAGACAAAAAGGAGTTCCACATGAGACGATCCATGAACGACATTTATGCGTCGCGCGTCGATCAAACGTCGGC
Source organism: uncultured Candidimonas sp. (assembly GCA_964581155.1). Classification (GTDB taxonomy): domain Bacteria; phylum Pseudomonadota; class Gammaproteobacteria; order Burkholderiales; family Burkholderiaceae_B; genus Pollutimonas. Next base: position 6,406 of record CAZONP010000118.1, read on the forward strand.
CATGATTGCCAGGCAAGACCCGGTCGTATACGGCGGCTGCGATGTCGGCGCGCTTGATGCGGAGCAGTCCAGCGCCTACGAACGAGACGGTTTCCTGTTGATCGAGAACGTGTTCAGCCCGGCGGAAGTGGCGGCGTTGTTGGACGAGGTCAAGCGCATGAGCAGCGACACTTCCATTACGTCGCGCGACGAGGCCATAACCGAGCCGGGCAGCGATGTCGTGAGGTCAATTTTTCGCATCCATGAGCTCAGCGAGGTGTTGGGAAGGCTGGCATGCGATCCGCGACTAATCGATGTTGCCCGTCAGATCCTGGGTTCGGAAGTCTATATGCATCAGTCGCGTGCCAACATGAAGCCCGGGTTCAATGGCAAGGAATTCTATTGGCATTCCGATTTCGAGACATGGCACGTCGAGGACGGCATGCCGCGCATGCGCGCTCTTAGCTGTACGGTTTTGCTGACCGAGAACAACGCGTGCAATGGACCACTCATGCTTATGCCCGGCTCGCACAAGCAGTTTATATCCTGCCAGGGTCAAACTCCCGACGATCACTATAAGCAGTCGTTGAAGAAGCAGGAATACGGTGTGCCTGACCCATTGAGCCTGCAGTTGCTTGCGGAGCAGGGCGGTATACAGCCAATGATCGCCCCTGCCGGTTCGGTTGTTTTCTTCGACTGCAACACGATGCATGGATCCAGTGGCAATATCTCGCCCTGGCCGCGCGCGAACGTATTCATGGTCTATAACAGTTGCGAAAATGTGCTGGGTCCGCCGAAGTATGGCTTAAAGCCCCGGCCCGAGTATATTGCCGCGCGCCGCAGCTTTGCGCCAATGGCGCCGCTTGATTCGTCGGTTAGCGCCGGGCAGTAATACGGTAATGCACGCTGGCGGGGCGCCTAGCGCTCCTCTGGCGTGATGAAACCCTTGAGGAATTCTTGCGTGCGCGCTTCTTTGGGTGCCGTAAACAATTCTTCGGGCGGCCCTTCCTCCACGATCTTGCCCTTGTCGAAGAAGCAGACTCGGTCGGAAATCTGCTTCGCGAATTGCATCTCGTGAGTTACCAGCAGCATGGTCAAGTCGTGTTCGCCGGCCAGCCGTTGTATAACGTTGAGCACTTCGCCCACCAGCTCGGGATCCAGCGCCGACGTGGGTTCATCGAAAAGCATGATGTTCGGGCGCATGGCCAGCGCGCGTGCAATCGCCACGCGCTGTTGTTGTCCGCCCGAGAGCTGGCTGGGGAATTTGTCGGCCTGGTCCGATAGCCCCACCAAGTCCAGGTATTCTTCCGCACGGCGGTTCGCCTTTTCCTTGGACAGGCCAAGCACATGCACGGGAGCCTCGGTGACGTTGCGGCGCACCGTCATATGGGGGAACAAATTGAACTGCTGAAACACCATTCCCATTTCTTTGCGCATCTCGCGCAAGTGGCGCTCGCTTGCCGGGAGCAGTGCATTATCCTTATGCTCGTGCCATAA